>CAKSPP010000204.1 GCA_934481505.1 uncultured Eubacteriales bacterium | reverse complement strand
TTTTCTTCATTTTTTCGGATGATATAGGAATTCTGATATATAATAACGCCGAGTTTTTTTCAACATTAAAAATTCTCTCACCGCTTATTCCGTTCATGTATGCCGACTGTATCTGCGACAGTATTCTGAAAGGGCTTGATATGCAGATGACGGTAATGAAATACAGCATTACCGAGGCAGCTCTCCGCACCGCGACCGTTCTACTGCTCATTCCGAAAATCGGATTTTACGGAGTAATCATCACGGTATATGCAGGCAATGTCGTCAATTCGGTAATGGGAATAATAAAGCTGAAAAAAGTCGGGGCGTCCACTCTTTCTTTTTCGAAAAAAATAATTTTGTCTTTACTGCTGTTTTCTGTTGTTTTGCTTCCGCTGTCGGGGCTTACGCAGAAACCGTTTATGAATATTTTTGCCAAAATCTCGGTAATATTCGCAGGAACTGCCGTCTGCTCATTTCTCGCACTTCAATCGGGACTCATTTCAAAAACCGAAAAAAGCGAAATGAAAAAATTGTTGTTAAAAAGATAAAATCCCGCAGACGCGGGATTTTATAATCTTAAAATTCGGTTTTTATAAGACGGTCGGCACATTCCGGGGAATAAACAAATCTTTCTATATTTCCCGAAGTTATGAAATAATCGAGTTCTTCGGGCTTTCTTTTAACGAAAAACGAATCGATGATACTGAGTTTTACTTTCATTTTTTCGGGGATTATATTTTTTATGTATACGGTCGCCTGTTGTCCTTCTTCGACATTCGGGGTGTATTCTGCAAGTCCCGCAAGGTTCGGGGTAAGTTCTATAAAGATGCCGTAAGATTCTATCGAGCGGATTATTCCGCAGACTGTCTGCCCTATCGCAAATTCCGAAGCGTTTTCGCTCCATGTTCCCAAAAGCTCTTTATGGGTAAGGTCGAAACGCTGTTGTTCAAAATCGATATTCTTTATGCAGACTTTTATATTCTGCCCGGGATAAAACCTGTCTTTCGGATGAGATATCCGGGAAACCGAAATATTTTCTATCGATAAAAGCCCTACTATTCCGCAGCCGATATCGGCAAAAACTCCGAAAGGTTCTATATGTGTTATCTTCGCGTCGATAATGTCTCCCTTGCGGTAATTTTTAAGCATATACGCGAGAGCTTCTTCCTGTGCGGAACATCTGTCCAGAAGCAGTTTTGACGGGTCGTTTTCATACTGAAAACCGATAACTTTGAAAGCGACGGATTTGTTCACCCTGCTTAAAATCGCGATATCTTTTGTTTCTCCTCTTTTTGCCCCGACGGTCGAAAGATATCTCGGAATAACGCCGATATATTTGCCGAGACTTACCGTAAGGTTCCCGTCGGAATCGCATTTTACCGCTCTTCCTTCGAGAATTTGTCCTGTAAGCAACGCTTTTTCTATTACGGAATGGGAATAATCGGGTTCTGTTCCGTCAAAGCCTTCCGGCTTATATTTTTGTATAGACATTTTCATACTCTCCTTTTTATTCAGGTCTGTTTCAAGGATATGAAAACGCCTTCATTTTTATACACAGTGTTCCTATTTGTTTTAATAGATGATATAAATTTCTGACACAAATTTGATTTATACTGAATTATATGATATAATAAATCCAAAGAACGGAGGTATACCATGGCAAAGAAAATATATGTCGTTGACGACGAACAGAACATAAGAGAAATAATCTGCTCGTATCTTAAAAAAGAGGGCTTTGAAACAAAAGAGTTTGTAGACGGTGAAAGCCTGCTTGCGGAAATCGAAAATTCCGACTATCCCGATATGTTCATAATCGATATTATGATGCCGGGAATTTCCGGATTCGAGCTTTGCAACGCAATCAGAAAAAAGGAAAACACTCCTATTATAATAGTTTCGGCAAGAGATGAAGAGCTTGACAGAATCCTCGGTATAGAAATGGGTGCCGACGACTATCTGATGAAACCTTTCTCCCCCAGAGAGCTTGTCGCGAGAGTAAACGCAATTTTCCGCAGAATAGACGGAAACGGAAAAGAAGTAAAAGCAAATCTTCCCGCCTGCCGCGACATTAAGATTTATCCCGAAGAAAGACGCATAGTCAAAATCGACGGAGAAAACGAGACGGATATTGCCTTTACCGCAATGGAATTCAACTTTATTTACTTCATGGTCACAAACAAAAACAAGGTCTTCAACAGAGACCAGCTTTTGCAGCAGATCTGGGGTTATCAGTATACCGGCGAAGACACAAGAGCCGTCGACGACCTTGTAAAGAGAATCAGAAAGAAACTCGACGCCGCAGGCACCGAATTTTCAATCGAAACGGTCTGGGGCTACGGATATAAGGTCACAGATGCAGCGGCAAATCAGTAAACGGTCGTTCACTTTATGAAATTCGGAATAAGAAAAAAGATAATTCTGTCCTTTTTCCTCGTAATTTTGATAATGTGCTCCGTAACTATCGTATTTCTCCGTTTTTTTGCCATAGGCTATGTAAACAGCGAAGCAAGCAACGTATTAAAAAAAGAAGCATCCGAGTTCGCGGAAATCCTTTCCGAAACGGCAAATACCGACTTCTCGATGGGAATAC
>CAKSPP010000203.1 GCA_934481505.1 uncultured Eubacteriales bacterium | reverse complement strand
AATCGACAAACGAAAACGCCGCTTTTCCCATTGTTCCTATTCCGTAATTCGACGGAAGCGACGACATCGGCATAAGTATTCCGCTGCTGCGTTTCATATTATTTCCTCTTTTTTCAGAATTTTTTCAAGCTCCGCAAAGCTGCCGTTCGGATATTCGGAAATATCTTTGTTTTGCCTGTTTACAATGCAGTCGGAAAGCAAAAATACTTTCATTCCGAGTACTTTTGCTATCATATCTTCGTCGACGTCGTTTCCGACCATGAGACATTCTTCGGCGGAAAGCCCGAGTTTTTCGAGAATTTCTTCGTAATATTTTATATTCGGCTTGCAGAAGCGGCTGTTTTCAAATGCGGTTATAAATTCGAAATCGTCGGGTGAAAGCCCCGTCCAGCCCATTCTTTTTATTGTCGCTTCGGCAGGGAAAATCGGGTTTGTCGCAAGAGCGGTGCGAAGACCCGCGTTTTTGCAGAGCGAAACGATTTTTTTCGAATCGGCGGTCGGTCGGCAGTCGTTTTTGAGTTTAAGATAAAGTCCGTCGTAATAGCCGAAAAGCAAAGGTTCTTTGCAAAGGGCTTCGCCGCCCATAGCTTCGGCGGTTTCGAAAAACACCTCTTTATTTGTTTTCGAGCCGTCGTTTTTCACCATTGCGTCCATGCCGGCGAGCATTATTTTTATGACTTTCTTCGCGTCGGCAAAATACGGCAGAACGGTTTCGGTAAGATAGCTGAAATAGTTTTTTGCGAAAATGTCCTGATCGAGCGGCAAAAGGGTTCCGTCAAGGTCGAAAAGGACAGCTTTTATTTCTGACATAAGTACCTCTTTAATAAACTTTAAGAAAGCGGTGTGGCTTTACCACACCGCCGTATAATACTAACAGATTCCCTGTGCAAGCATTGCGTCGGCAACTTTCAAGAAGCCCGCGATATTCGCACCCGCAACATAGTTTTTCTCCATACCGTACTTCTTGGAAGCGGCGTCGACATTGCGGAAGATATTGACCATAATATCTTTGAGTTTGCCGTCGACTTCTTCGAAAGTCCAGGAAAGGCGTTCGCTGTTCTGGCTCATTTCGAGAGCGGAGGTTGCAACGCCGCCTGCGTTTGCGGCTTTTCCGGGGCAGAAAAGAACTCCGTTCTTCTGCAAATATTCGGTAGCTTCTATCGTTGTCGGCATATTGGCACCCTCTGCAACCGCGATACAGCCGTTTTTAACGAGCATTTCGGCGTCTTCGAGGTGAAGTTCGTTCTGGGTTGCACACGGAAGAGCGATGTCGCATTTTATCGACCATACGCCTCTGCCTTCGTGATATTCCGCGTTCGGGCGAGCCTTTGCGTATTCGGTAAGTCTTGCTCTTCTCTTTTCTTTAACATCTTTGAGAAGTTCGAGGTCGATACCTTCTTTGTCGTATATCCAGCCGGTCGAATCGGAACAGGTCACGGGTTTTGCACCGAGCTGATATGCTTTTTCGATAGCATAGATCGCAACATTCCCCGCACCGGAAACGGCAACGGTTTTGCCTGCGAGAGAAATGCCGTTTGTTTTGAGCATTTCTTCGGTGAAATAGAGAAGTCCGTAGCCGGTAGCTTCGGTTCTTGCAAGAGAACCGCCGTAGGAAAGACCTTTTCCGGTAAGAACGCCCTCGTAAACGTCTCTTATTCTCTTATACTGTCCGAAAAGGTAGCCTATTTCGCGACCGCCGACGCCTATATCGCCTGCGGGAACGTCGGTATCGGCTCCGATATGTCTGTAAAGCTCGGTCATAAAGCTCTGGCAGAAAGCCATGATTTCTCTGTCGCTTTTGCCTTTCGGGTCAAAGTCGCAGCCGCCTTTTCCGCCGCCTATCGGAAGAGAGGTGAGGGAATTCTTGAAAACCTGCTCAAAACCGAGGAATTTGATGATTCCGAGATTTACCGACGGGTGAAAACGAAGTCCGCCTTTATAGGGGCCTATCGCACTGTTGAACTGAACGCGGTAGCCGTTGTTTATATGAGCCTGACCTTTATCGTCTACCCAAGGGACTCTGAAAAGAATCTGTCTTTCGGGGGTCGTGATTCTTTCGAGAAGAGCTTCTTTTCTGTAAAGTTCTTCGTTTTCTTCGATAACGGGTCTCAAAGATTCGAGAACCTCTTTGACCGCCTGATGAAATTCGGGCTGTGCCGGATTTTTTTCGATTACATTCTGTAATACTTCGTCTACATATGACATAATCCATATCTCCTTTACATATAATATAGTATAGACATAATTGTTGGTACGATACAGTATACCACGGCAAAAAAAGAGTGTCAACCAACTTTTCTACGCTAAAAACAGAAAAAAAATCAAACAAACTGTGACAACGGAAAAAAGCTATTGACATCCATATTGTTCGGTGATATAATAATTTAGCATTTAGGATTCCTGTCCAAAAGCGGAACTCAGCAATATGCCGGAGTGGCGGAATAGGCAGACGCCCAGGACTTAAAATCCTGTGAAACGAAAGTTTCGTACCGGTTCGAACCCGGTGTCCGGCACCAGATTCGACCAAATCTTTTTAATATATATCGCGGGGTAGAGCAGTTGGTAGCTCGTCGGGCTCATAACCCGGAGGC
>CAKSPP010000202.1 GCA_934481505.1 uncultured Eubacteriales bacterium | reverse complement strand
GCTGCAAAGCGTTTCATCCTCTGCCGTAAATTCCGTTTCCGACGGCTTTAAGTCAAGCAGAAGTCCGTATCTGAAATTTTCCGAAAAATTCGAATAAAAACACTTTTCTGTTTTCTGCAAAAGCATTTTTATTTCTTCCGCGGACGAAGCAAAAGAAACGGTACAGACAAGCGTTTTGCTTTTGTTTTCTTTTACGGACGGGAATTTTTCGGGTTTTGTTATTTTCCCGTATATTTTTTCAATCAAAGTTCGGCTTAATACATATATCGGGACTATTAAAAACATTGCGATAAAAAGGTTTTTGAAAAATACGGCAGCCGGAATATAGATAAATAAAAACAAGATAGACAGAGCAAAGAAAAACCGGTTTTCCCTTCTCTTAAATAGCAAAAACGAAAGGTCTTTTCCGTCGGCTTTATCGATAAGTTTTTCAAGATATTCTTCTTCCGAAATCCCCGATTTTATCGCATTTGTATTGATTTTTTCGAGATAAAGCCGTTTTGATGCAGAGTCGAGTTTTTCATAGCAGGAATACCGTCTCAAAATATCTGGACAGGCGGAAATTTTTTCAATTAACCTGTCTCCCGAAATCCCGTCAAGTTTTCGGAGGATATCCGCACCCTCAAAATAGTTTTTTCTGTTTTTTGCCGCAGCGGCGGCTCTTTTAATGCAGCAATATTTAAGAAGAGGAATAATAAGTGCTATTTCGTCATATTGAAGATTATTTATACTTTCAAAATAAGAAAGCAGCCGTTCCTCATTAAAATCCGAATTCAAAAAATCCGAGCAGAGACAGCAGATACGAGGATATTTTCCGTCGGACGGCAGCTTTTTACGGGGAGAAAACGCCGAAAAAACCTCTTTGAACGCGGAAAAATAGATATGATAATTGTCGGTAAGCCACAGAAAGCTTCCGTCTTCGTCTTTGCAGGATTTTTTATATGTTTTTCTCAGGATTGCGATATCTTTTGAAATTTCCGAACAGAGTTTTCCGATATTTTTTCTTTTTATCATCCGTTTTCACCGTAAAAAAAAGATTATGCATAAAAACGCATAATCTTATTGTTGCCGTGAAATAATCACTTATTCAAATCGCCGTAATCCATTTCGATTGCGGGCTTTTTGGAATTTGAAGAAAGAGACGCTGAAAAAAGAGCGGAAATTCCGAATCGGTTTTTCATTTCGTCGGTAACAAAATCAAGACTTTGATATGTTTCGGTTTTCTTGTCCGATTCTCCGTCAAAAACAGCTCCTTCAAGCGAAAACTGGTCTCCCGTGCCCGTACCGGAAAGCCCCGAAACCGCAACCGTCAACATTCTTATTTTTGTGTCGTATGTCCACGCCGATTCGAAAACTGAAAGGGCGGATTCATAAATTTTCGCGGTGACATCAGTCGAAGTATTTAATTTTTTCTGTTTATCAAAGCAGACAAAACCCGGTGTTTTTAAGGTAACTTTAACGCAGCTGCAAAGCTTTCCCGCCTTACGGAGCCTTTTTGATATCTTATCGGAGAGCATGAGAATTGCTCTTTTGATTTCGCTTTCGGTACAGATGTCCCTCGTAAAAGTTTGTCCGTTTCCTATCGACTTGACATCTTCTTTTTCGTAGTAACTTTTCACGTCGTCATCCGAAACGCCCGAAACGATGTCATAAAGATTGTTGCCGGCTTTCCCGAAAAGAGAAATAAGTTCCTGACGGGAAATTTCGGCAAGCTCGCCTATCGTTTTGATATTTATTCTTTTAAGGGCGTCCCTTGTTTTGTTGCCGACAAATATCATGCTGTCAACGGGCATCGAATAAAGTATATCTTTATAGTTTTCCCTGTCGATTACCGTTACGGCGTCAGGCTTTTTATAGTCACTGCCTATCTTTGCAAAGACTTTGTTAAATGAAACACCTATGGAAAGCGTGAGCGACAGTTCCTTTTTAACCCGTTCTTTTATCTCATAAGCAAGCTTTTCGGCGTTTCCGTAAATAATTTCAAGATCGGAAACGTCAATCCACGCTTCGTCTATTCCGAAAGGCTCGACAAGCTCGGTATAGCTTAAAAAAACCTGTCTTACCATATCAGAGTATTCGATATATTTTTTGTGATCGGAGGGCACAAGAACAAGTTCGGGACATTTATATTTTGCGGAAACTATTGTCTCTGCGGTTCTGACTCCGAATTTTTTCGCTTCTTCGTTTTTTGAAAGAATTATCCCGTGTCTCGACGACGGATCTCCGCAGACAGCCATAGGAAAATTTTCAAGCTCGGGACGGTCTATCATTTCGACCGAGGCGAAAAAATTATTCAGGTCGCAATGTAAAATGCTTCGATCTGTCATCATATTCCCTCCTTTTAATATATTATATCACGAAACGCGATAATTTTCAATAGCAGTTCCGAATATTTTATAAATTTTCGGTTTTCGCTTGCAAATACAGGAAAAATCATATATAATTAAAGAAAAAAATCGGAGGAAAAGGAATGGCAGCACAGGAAAAAAATTCTGCGGCAGCAGCCGTGAAAGGTTTTTTGAAAGCAATCGGAAGCTTTTTTAGAGATTTTGGCACAGCTGCTGTAAAGGGTGATGCATTTGTCAAACTGTCTCTGC
>CAKSPP010000201.1 GCA_934481505.1 uncultured Eubacteriales bacterium | reverse complement strand
GTCTTATCGGTGATGATACGGGCAAAGATCAGGCCCAGCGGAAGTGACACGATGATAAGGATGGCATTTGCAAACCATGTAGCTGAGTCGGTCAGAGACATGATGCCTAGATTGTAAATAGCACGGTAGAAATACAGCCCCGGAACCATGATGTCAACTTCGAAAAAGCTTTACAGTGCCGTAAAAGCCGATTTTCCGAAAGTCGACCTTGCGGTTTTCTGCGGCGACTATACCGCTATCGCAAATAAATATAACTATAATGCCGATGCGTCAAGCTCTATAAGCAGTATCAAAAACTTTGTTTCCCGTTATCTTTACAATACTACCGAAACGATGTTTTTGCAGGGAAATCACGATTTGTACGATTCTTCGATAATGGCGGCAAACGGACCCGTCGAAAACGAAAATTACATTATATATGTAATGAATACCGAATCCGCTAATCCTTGGAGCCAAGGCATAAAATCGGGTTCCGAAGATATCGTCAAGGCGGCTGCCGCAGCTCTCAAAGACTATCTTTCGTCCCTTATAGAAAAAGGGGAGACAAGACCCGTAATAATTGCTACTCATGTTCCTCTTCATATGTCTCCGCGAACTTCCAAAATGGAAGACTCCCGCACGGGCGACAATAAATATAACGCATATCTTTTCGATGTCCTTAATGAAGCGGGAAAAGACCTCGATATTATTTATATGTACGGACACAATCACGCAAACGGCTACGACAGCTATCTCGGAGGAAGCTGCGTTTACCGCGGAATAGGTTCGACTCTTGCCGTTCCCGTGACCGACGGTTACGAAGATGTTCCGTATACCAACAATTTCAAACTCAGAACCCTTAACTTCACTTATATGAACGCAGGATTCATGGGCTATAACGCCGAATCCTCTTCCTGCGGCGAAGTTACGGTTTCTGTTGTCAATATCTATAAAGATAAAATCGAGCTTTCGAGATACAACACCTCAGGAAAAACCCATATCGGAGCCAAAGGCGAATATAATCTTATCGGTTTCTACGGAAGACTCAATGACAGCCTCGGCTATAAAGACGAAGAGGGAAAAACGTTCCTTAAATATCCGCTTTCCGAAGAAACAGAGGGAAGTGCAACCGTTGAAAGAACTTCCGTTACGGGAAGCCTCCGCGGACTTATAACCGATGCCGACGGAAATATCCGCTATTATAAAAACGGAAAAGCCGTAGCAAAGGGTCTTGTTTCCGATAACGACGGAAATCTCTACTTTATCGGAAGCGACAATGCCGCAATTACGAACCGCGAATTTCCGATAAGCAAAATGAGCGGAAACGGTCTTTTGCCCGCAGGAAAATATAATTTCGACGAAAATGGAAAAATCACCGATACAACTCTTAAAAACTGGATATGCCTCGACGATGACGGCGAACATCGTTTCTATCGCTGGGGAGAAGTAAACGGTGAGGGCGTTGTAAAAGACGACGACGGAAACTTCCGATATTTTGATTGGTCGGGCGTTTCAAAGAAAAATTGTCGTCTTTATATCTATGAAGATTATGCAAACGACCTTGTTCTTCCGGGATATTTCAATATCGACGAAAACGGCTTTATAACGGGGATTACCTCCAAGCCCGCAAAAGATAAAGAGGGAACTTTCTGGTTCTTTGAAAACGGCGATGTCGGATATATGGAAAACAACTTCTTTGCGAAAAAGGGGATAGTCAAAGATCCCGACGGCAATATCTATTTTTTCGGAAAAGATAAAAAAGCGGTAAGAGAACAAATGTTTACCATTTCCGAAAAGGACGCAAAAGGTCTTGTACCCGCAGGAACCTATTGGTTTGACGAAAACGGAATTCTCCATGAATGTAACGGACTTATGCCCGACAGCCGGGGAGAACTTCGTTATTACGAAAACAGCAACCCAGTAGCCAAAGGTTTGGTTAAAGACGAAAACGGCGATTACTACTTTGTAAACAGTTCTCTCAAAGTCGTAAAAAACACTTGGTACGCCTTTAATTCCGCTTATTCAAACGGACTTTTGCCGGCAGGCAGGTATTATTTCGGGGAGGACGGTAAACTTGTGTTCACTAACGGCATTGTCAAAGATAACAACGGTGATATCCGCTGTTACGAAAACGGTGTTGCCGTAGCCAAAGGACTGGTTGAATATGAGGGCAGTTACTATTTTATCAACAGCACTCTTAAAGCGGTTAAAAATACCTACTATGCGTTCAGTTCAAAATTCGCAAACGGACTTCTCCCTGCGGGCAGATACTATTTCGGGGAAGACGGCAAGCTTGCGGCGTAACATATTTTAATAGGAAAATGTCCGGAGAATAATCTTCTTCCGGACGTTTTTTTATGACAAATTTTGACAATTTTTTGAAGTGAACCTCTGTTTATCCTTATGGTGGATTTTATGGCACTGATAATTGTGAACTTTTTTATTTTTTCGCTTACTGAAATTGCCAAAAAATGGACTATGAGACCTTATAAGTTCTTATATGATTGATTTTTAGCTATATTGCACAAAAAATTACCTATTTATTTAGTAATTTATACAAAAAGTACAATTTTTTATTATTTTTTGTTGACTTTTTAATGTTCAATTGTTATAATTGGTATGTGAAAAAAGGGGTTTTTACGCCCTTTTGGTT
>CAKSPP010000200.1 GCA_934481505.1 uncultured Eubacteriales bacterium | reverse complement strand
GCTTCTTTCTATCTACGAAAGCCATGTCAAACTTATTTCGTCGATTCCCGTTATGAAAATAGACGAGGCATCCACCGAATCGGCAACGCTTGAAATGCTTGAAAATTCGACTGTCGACGCGTCTGCGGAAGAACTCAAAGCCGAAGAACCCAAAGTCGAAGAAAAGGCTGAAGAAGTTGAAAAAGCGGAAGAACCCAAAGAAGACCCCGACGACGATTTTGATTTTTCGGGCGTTATAGAGGAAGAACCCGCTCCCGCAAAGGACTATGTTCCGTCCCGTTATGTCGCGGAGGAACTTGAGAAAAAGCCCGAACCCTCTATTGAGGAAAAGAAAGAAAGCCGCAGGCCCGCAAGAAGCATGTATGTCGAAAAAGACGAAGAGCCCGAAATCGACGGACTTTTCGATACCGAAGAAGAAAAACCCAAGAAAGCAAAGAAGAGAGGCTTTAATTTCTTCGGCTTTGTCAAAGATTCTGAACCCGATGATGACGACGATTTTGACGATGATTTCGATGACGACGACTATTTCGACGATTACGACGACGAGGAATAATTCTTGATGAAAAGAATTCATAAGATACTATTCGCGGTTGTTATTCTGCTTACCGTCGCTCTCGATCAGCTTGTAAAATATCTTTCGGTCGTTTTCCTTAAACCGATAGATACTTTTCCGATAATCCGGAATGTTTTTCACCTTACCTATTGCGAAAATACCGGTGCGGCGTTTTCTATGCTTTCGGGTGCAAGAATATTCTTTATTGTTATTACCGCCGTTTTTATAGCCTTGCTTGTCTGGCTTATATATTCGGGTAGGGTTCAGAATGTCGGAGCGGCATATACAATGGCTGTTATTGCGGCAGGCGGAATAGGAAACCTTATCGACAGGGTTCTTAACGGATGTGTTGTCGATATGTTTGATTTCAGACTTATCAATTTCGCGATCTTCAATGTTGCGGATATTGCAGTTACCTGCGGAGCCGTTGCATTTTTGATAATTTATATAGCGAAAAAAGGCAATGTTATAAAGTGGAAAAAATAATTGCGGAAACCAAAGATTTCGAAAAGAGAATAGATATTTTTCTGACCGAACGGGTAGACAGAACCCGTTCGGCCGTTGTTTTGCTTATAGAAGGCGGAGCCGTTAAGGTAAACGGTCAATCCGTGAAAAAAAACTATAAAATGAAACCTGGAGACGAGGTCGAAGTCGAACTTCCCAAACCGACGGAACTCAACCTTGAAGCCGAAAATCTGCCTGTCGATATTGTTTATGAAGACGAATATCTGCTTGTCGTAAACAAGCCGCAGGGAATGGTCGTTCATCCCGCACCGGGAAATTACGGCGGAACGCTTGTCAACGCACTGCTGTGGCATTGCAAAGATTCTCTTTCGTCGATAAACGGAGTTATCAGACCCGGCATTGTTCACCGTATCGACAAAGACACGAGCGGTCTTCTTATCGTCGCAAAGACCGACGAAGCTCATCTCGGGCTTGCCGAACAGATAAAAGAACATTCTTTTTTACGGGAGTATGTCGGGATAGTTTACGGCAGGCTACGCGAAAAAGAGGGGAGTATCGCAAAGCCGATAGGCAGACACCCGATCGACAGAAAAAAGATGGCTGTAACTCTCAAAAATTCAAAGCCTGCAATGACTCATTATAAGGTTTTGGAAGAATATGACGGTTTTTCTCTTGTGAATTTTCGCCTTGAAACGGGAAGAACCCACCAGATAAGGGTTCATATGGCGTCGATTGGTCACGCGATATACGGAGACCCTGTTTACAGCCCGAAAAATCTTCTTCCGAAAAACTATCATAAACAGTTTCTGCACGCAAAAAAAATCGGGTTTATTCACCCGATTACAAAAGAATATCTGGAATTCGACAGCGAAATTCCGGAGTATTTCTATCAGATATTACCGAAAAAAGCCTATAACCAATGAGGTTATCGGCTTTATCTTTTATGCTACGGATTTTTCGGCGTCCGCTATGGCGTCGAGCTTTTTATTCCTGAAATAAAGAGCGACGTCGATTGAAATTTCGATGAAGTTCAGTATATAGAAGAAAAAGCTGAGGACGAATATGAATCCGGATTTCGGTGCCACACCGAAAAGACCGACGGATTCGATTATTTTTTTGACTATTCCGCAGGCATAACCTATCAGAAGAAAAACTTCAAAGAATAGGCTTTTTCCTTTTGCCGTGCGTGATACCCACGATTTGCGTATCGAGAGCGGCCAGGAAAGACCGAAACAGAATATTGTCAGAGCTTCGAGTAAGTCTACTATCATTTATTTGCCAACTTTCAAATTATTTTCTGCGATAATCGGGAAGGAGCTTCGGAGAAACCATATCGGTTTTGATTCCGGCTTCTTCTCTTTCTTTATCGAATTTTGCAATGTGGTCGAGAGTGAGTTTTCCGACTTTGACGTCTTTTGCTTTCTTGGAGGCATTCTGACCGGCGTTTCTGCCGAAAACGATAATGTCGAGAAGAGAGTTACCCATAAGACGGTTCTTTCCGTGAATTCCGCCTACGGCTTCTCCAGCAACGAAGAGGTTTTCAACATTTGTGGTCATTCCGTCGACATTTATGTCAAGTCCGCCGTTCTGATAGTGAAGAGTCGGGTAAACGAGAA
>CAKSPP010000199.1 GCA_934481505.1 uncultured Eubacteriales bacterium | reverse complement strand
GTATTCAACGCAGGAAACATCGTATCCGCAGGCTTCAAGCTTCAACATCCTTATGCAGTCGGTCATTATCGCGTTGAAACGGGCACGCATAACGCCGTGCGACTGAGTGAGGGTGTCGATATCTTTATTTTTGAATTGATCAAGCATTTCCTTATGGCAGCAGGGAACGCAGATAATACTCTGTGCGTTGTTCCTTATCGCGTAACCGAGAGCCATGTCGGTTGCAACGTCGCAGGCGTGCAGCGAAATTACAACGTCGGGTACCGTGTTTTTGTCAAGTCCCGAAGTTTCGAGCTGCGAAAGGTCGGTGCGGATAAATTCCATATTCGAATATCCGAGTTTTTCCGCGGTCTTTTTGCTTTCTTCGATAACCTTTTCGGAAATGTCAAGCCCGATAAATTTCGCCTTTATTCTCTTTTCCTGCCAGAGCCAATAGTTGAGAACAAACGAAAGATAGCTCTTTCCGCAGGCACAGTCGACGATAGTCAGTTTCTTTTCGTCGGTAAAAAGCGGTTTTACAAGCTCGACGAAACGGTCGGTCTGATTGTATTTTCTGATTTTATCGTTCTTTAATTTCCCGTCCTCGGTCGTATATCCGAGAGCGAAAAGCAGATCTTTTGCCTTGTGGAGATTTATATTGTAGCTTTTTTCTTTTAACTGAGGGGCTGCAACAAGGTCGCTTGTTTCTTTTTTTGAAAGTTTTACGTTCCTGTCGTCCGCTTCGAGAATTGTCGTTATTCCGCGTTCTTTATATTCTATTTTCGCGGAGTCATATTTGAGTGCTGTTTCCGAAATTTCGGCTGAAAGCTCCGAAAAAGAAGAAAATTCCCTGTCTCCCGCAAAGGATAAAACGAATTTGCCGTCCGCTGCTTTTACCGAACCCGAATATTCTTTTCTTCCCGAAACAAAGGAAAGCGAAATGCCGATAAAATAATCTTTTCCGTTTTCGTATTTTTCCTCAAAGCCTCCGAGGAAGAAATCCAATTTGCTTTTCTGTCTGCGGTTCATAAAAACCTCCCGTATAAACGAACAGTCGAACGCACATAATGCGTTCGACTGTTTTTGGTGATCCATCGGAGAGTCGAACTCCGGACACCATGATTAAAAGTCATGTGCTCTACCTACTGAGCTAATGGATCGTTCACGCTCCGATACTTCGGAACGCTTGTATATTATATCATTATCGGGTCTCTTTGTCAATACATTTTTTTTGAACAAACTGTGAAGAGTTAGTCGGGTATTCTCCAATCAACCGGCGTCATTCCGTTTTGCAGCAGAAAATTGTTGCATTTCGAAAAATGACGACAGCCGAAAAATCCGTTGTATGCCGAAAGCGGACTCGGATGAGCTGCCTCCAAAATAAGGTGTTTCGGGTTTGTGATAAGTTTCGTCTTCATTCTCGCGTCGTTTCCCCAAAGCAAAAATACCATCGGTTTTTCGCGTTTGTTGAGTTCTTCTATAACCCTGTTTGTATAAGCCTCCCAGCCGTGGCCGCGGTGGCTTCCCGCCTGTCCCTCTCTTACTGTAAGGACGGTGTTGAGAAGAAGGACTCCGTTTTTTGCCCAATAGGTAAGTTCTCCGTGTTTCGGTATCGGAAGTCCCAAATCACTGTTGATTTCCTTATATATATTTACGAGCGACGGGGGAATGGGAACGCCCTTTTTTACCGAAAAGGAAAGCCCGTGAGCCTGTCCGGGTCGGTGATACGGATCCTGCCCCAGAATAACGGCTTTTACGTCGGAATACGCCGTATATTTCTGTGCGTTGAAAATATCATACATCGACGGGTGTATTTTCTGCGTTTTATATTCTTTTATAAGAAAATCCCTGATACAATGGTAATATTCTTTATCGAATTCGCCTTTTAAGATTTCGTCCCAGTCGTTGCCGAAATGTACCATACCTTTTTCCTCCGCTCCGTTTTCTTGATAATAGCATAAGATTATGAACAAAACATTAAATATTTGTGACTTTTTCAACTGTTCTATTGCTTTTTACTTATTATAGTGTTATAATCACAGAGGAAGAGCGGGCAACCGCTCTTCTTTTAATGAGAAAGGATACAACGACTGTGAGTATAGTATCAACCGTAACAGATATAGTGCGTCCCGTTGTCGAAGGCGAAGGTCTTGACTTGTGGGCTGTCGAATTCAAAAAGGAAGGTCCCGACTATTATCTGCGTGTCTTTATCGATAAAGACGGCGGAGTCGGAATAAACGACTGCGAAAATGTTTCGAGAAAAATCGATGTGCTTCTCGACGAAGCCGACCCGATAGAGCAGAGTTATATTCTCGAAGTTTCCTCCGCAGGACTTGTAAGGGAACTGAAAACCGACAAACACCTGTCGAAATTCCTGGGTTACGAAGTGGAAGTAAGACTTTTCAAAGCCCTTGACGGCACGAAAAAACTTATGGGAAAACTTGAAAGCTTCACTTCCGAAGAAATAACGCTTTTAACGGAGAACGAAATTAGAATTCCCCGTAAAGATATATCAAAAATCATCGTAGATTTAATATAAAAGGAGAAATAAAATGAACGCCGATTTTTACGAAGCACTTGCCCTTCTAGAAGAGGAAAAGGGTATTCCGCAGGACTATATGCTCGAAAAAATAAGAGAAGCAATAGAAAAAACCGTAAAAAGAG
>CAKSPP010000198.1 GCA_934481505.1 uncultured Eubacteriales bacterium | reverse complement strand
TTGATATACATTGTTCTGCCCTTGTAGGAATTTCTTGCAATGTCGAAAAGTTTTTCGTACATTTCTTTCGGGTCGCACCAGTTGTTTGTGGGACCTGCGTTTTCTTTTGTTTCGGTGCAGATAAAGGTTCTGTCCTCAACACGGGCAACGTCGTTCGGCTTTGTTCTGTGAAGATAGCAGCCGGGGAGTTTGTCCTGGTTGAGCTTTATCATTTCTCCGCTTTCGACAGCTTCCTTGCGGAGAGCGTCGAGCTGAGCCTCGCTTCCGTCGATCCAGACAACTTCGTCGGGATTTACGAGGGCTTTGACTTCGTCAAGCCACTTCAGTACAGTTGCATTGTTGGTCATAATAAAGACTCCTTTTCTTAAAATTCGTAATTCGATAACACTTTTACCGATATGATTTCTAATAAAAGCGGCTGACGCTTACAGCCGCGGTCTTGAAATCATATTTTTGTTCCGCCGAAAGCTTCGGCAAAACTTTACACTGTTCGGAAAACCAAACTTTCCACAGTATTATTCTACCATCTTTTTCCGAATTATGGAATTGCTGATTTTTCATATCGGGATTGCATTTTCGACAATATCGGAAAAATCTTTTAATGGTGGAGGCGAGGAGAGTTGAACTCCTGTCCGAAAAAAGATCCGCAGGACTTTCTACGGGTGTAGTTTATTGTTTAGGCTCGGTGTTGAAGGAACAGTAAACAAACCCCACAACACTGTATCCGGAATTATACGGTAAAAAAGTCCCGGCGTCCGTCTCTACCGTTGGCTGCTGTGTTACGCCCGATTCTTTGCCGCAGCACTCAAAGGTCGGACGACTGCCTTAATTAGGCAGCAACTAACTGTCTGTCGTTAGCGTTTAATTTTAATTTTGCGGACTTTTAAGTGATTTCCGCGACACTACCCGCTTATCAAGCTTCAGTTTATCCGTCGAAAGCCAGTACGCCCCCATACAATTCAATTCTACCATATTATACCCTTATTGTCAATTGATTTTGCGGAGTCTGCGGAATTTGTAACAGAAATTTCGACCTGTTGCCATTTACTTAAAAATTTCTTTTTCGGGGTATTGCGTTATTCGGCGAAAAGTGTTATAATCACTTATAATATGTACTATCCGGAGGAAAATATGAAATCATTCATACCCGAAAACTATAAATCGGTTCTTGACCTTTATGACACGCAGTCGGCAATAAGCCTTGTAAAAAGAAACTTTCAGGATACTCTTGCTGCCGCTCTCAACTTAAAAAGAGTTTCGGCACCTCTTTTCGTCGATCCGACAACCGGACTTAACGACGATCTTAACGGAGTCGAACGCCCTGTCGAATTCGATTCGAAAGCTACCGACAGAAAAGCCCAGGTCGTCCATTCTCTTGCAAAATGGAAAAGAATGGCTCTTTACAGATACGATTTCCACGACGGCAAGGGAATATATACGGATATGAACGCTATCCGCAGAGACGAAGACCTCGATAATCTTCATTCCATATATGTCGACCAGTGGGACTGGGAAAAGGTTATAACAAACGAGGACAGAAACGAAAAATATCTGAAACAGACGGTGACCGCAATAGTCACTTCTATCTGTCATACGCTCGATACAGTAAAGGCAAAATTCCATCAGATAGATACAGAGCTTTGCAGAGAGGTTACTTTTGTCACCGCCCAGCAGCTTGAAGATATGTATCCCGACAAAACTCCGAAAGAACGCGAATATCTTTTTGTCAAAGAACACGGAACCGTCTTTATAATGGGAATAGGTGGAAAACTCAAATCGGGCGAAAAGCACGACGGAAGAGCTCCCGACTACGACGACTGGTCGCTTAACGGTGATATCCTTTTCTATCATAAAACCCTTGACTGTGCTCTCGAAGTTTCTTCAATGGGCATCAGAGTAAATCCCGAAGTTCTTGATAAACAGCTGAAAGAAGCGGGCTGTGACGAAAGAAGAAACTGTGAATTCCATAAAATGCTTCTTGACGGAAAACTTCCCCTCACAATCGGCGGAGGTATCGGACAGTCGAGACTATGCATGCTTCTTTTGGGAAAAGCTCATATAGGAGAAGTTCAGTCGTCTATTTGGGACGAATATACCGAAAAAGTCTGTGAAAAGGCGGGCGTAATTCTTTTATGAGATTTATTGCTGTTCTTGTCTGCAAAATCCTTGTTTTTATCGGCAGAATATTAAAAAAGGGGACGAGCCTTCCGGGGGCTGTCGCCCTGAAATTGTGTCCCGATATCTTATCGAGAATAACTCTTCCCGAAGCAGTTGTGGCGGTTACCGGTTCTAACGGAAAGACCTCGACCGTTGAAATGATTGCAAATGTTCTTACCGAATCGGGCAAAAAAGTAATCTGGAATAAAGAGGGAAGCAACCAAATTGAGGGCGTCACCACTTTGCTTTTGAAAAATGCGACTTTTTCGGGCAAAGTAAAGGGTGACGTAGTTGTTTTGGAAAGCGATGAAAGATATGCAAGACATACTTTCAAATATATTAAGCCCACTCATTTTGCGGTCATAAATCTTTACAGAGATCAGATGACGAGAAACGCTCATCCGTTCTTTATTTATAATATTGTAAAAGACGCCGTCGATCTTATTCCCGATACGGTTCTTATTCTTAACGGAGACGATCCGATTATAAGAAAGTACGGACT
>CAKSPP010000197.1 GCA_934481505.1 uncultured Eubacteriales bacterium | reverse complement strand
TTTATAAATTCTTCGTTTTGTTCCAAAATCCGCCTTGCGGCAAAGCGGTAAGAGACGGGAAAAACGAAATTTTCTTTCAGTTTTTCCGAAAGAGCCTCAATATGTTTTTCGGTCTTTTCGGGATATTCGATATTGAGCGTTTCAGAGTTTTCGCAGGCGACAGAAGCGGCGGAAAGAAGAGGTTTCCAATCTTTGTTTTTCCTTGCGGAAAGTCCGACCGTCGGAACGCCGAGGATTTCGCCGAGTTTTTTTATATCGGGAATTATCCCCTTTTTTGCAGCTTCGTCAAGCATATTCACGCAGACGGCGACCGTCGGCCTCGCTTCGATTATCTGCAAAACAAGATTTAAGTTCCGTTCAAGGCAGCCCGCGTCGCAGACGACGATTGTGCAGTCGTGTTTTCCGAAACATATTTCGCTTTCGGCGACTCTTTCGTCGTCGGACGAAGAAAGCAGAGAGTAAGTCCCGGGGACATCGATAAGGGTAATTTCGCCGCCGTCAAACGCGGTTTTCCCGACGGCGGTTTCAACGGTTTTGCCCGTCCAGTTTCCCGTATGCTGCCTCATTCCCGTAAGAGCGTTGAAAACGGTGCTTTTCCCGACGTTCGGGTTTCCAGCAAGCACCGCCGAAAAGCTGCCGCTCATTTTATTTCCTCGATTTTTATTTTTCCGCAATCGCATTTTCTCAACGCGACAACCGCTCCTCTGATAAGAAATGCTTTCGGGTCGCCCGACGGGGCTTCATATAAAAGAACCGTCCTTGAAGACGGCGTAAAACCGAGATCCATAAGTCTGTTTTTCATTTCTTCTTCATTTTCAAGCTTCCTTATAGTTGCGTTTTCTCCTTTTTTTACAGAAAGTAAAGTCATAGTATCACCTTTTTGAAGAGTCTTTCTCTTTTTATACTATGACCGCCGCTTTGAGATTGACAACGGGGAAGCGTTGATGTATAATACCATATAACAAAGGGGAGAGGAAAATGAAATTTATAAAAAAAGCCGTCGGGGTTTTTCTCACGGCTGTTTTTACGGTCTCGGCGTTTTTTACGGCGATTGCATACTTTAACGAAACGCCGCTTTTTCTTCCCAGAGAAATTCTTGCGGGGCTTTTCGTCGCCTCCGCCCTGCTTATTATAATTTTATTTTTCGGGAAAGCGAAATTCGGTCTGTTTCTCGGAACGGGACTTATATTTTTAAGCCTTATATCCCTTGTTTTCGTTTTCACCTCCGACAAAACCGAGATTTTCGGCAAACTTGCGGTCGGAGCTGCCGCCGCGGCGTTTGTGCTTTTCCTTATATACACGATTTTCCGTCCTGCGGACAAAGGAGATAAAAAAATTGATAAAACTGCTTTCGAAGATATTTATTAAAAACGAAGACTTCAAAACTCCCGAAGTCAGAAGAAAATACGGAATTCTCTGCGGAGGGGTCGGTATTTTTCTCAATTTATTGCTGTTTGCCGCAAAGTTTGCCGCAGGAGTTTTTTCGGGATCTATTGCCGTCACGGCGGACGCCTTTAACAACCTTTCGGACGCAGGTTCGTCGGTCATAACGATGATAGGCTTTAAGATGGCAGGGCAAAAACCCGACACCGAGCACCCGTTCGGGCACGGCAGGATAGAATATATTTCGGGGCTTATCGTCTCCCTTTTGATTTTGCTTATGGGAACCGAACTGCTTAAAAGCTCCGTTGAAAAAATCTTTTCACCCGAACCGTCCGATTACGGCGTTTTTACGATAATAATACTTTTTGCGGCGATTGCAGTGAAATTCTATATGTATTTTTACAACAGCAGAATTTCCGAAAAGATACATTCCGAGGCGATGAAAGCCACAGCGGCCGACAGCCTTTCCGACTGTCTTGCGACTTCCGCCGTGCTTGTCGCGGTCATTGTTTCACGCTTTTCGGGTATTGATATCGACGGCTGGTGCGGCGTTGCGGTAGCTCTTTTCATAATCGTTGCGGGAGTCAAAGCGGCAAAGGAAACGATAAGCCCTCTTCTTGGGCAGAAGCCCGACCGAGAGTTTGTCGAAAGCATTGAGAAATCGGTGCTTTCCCACCCCGAAATTCTCGGAATTCACGACCTTATCGTTCACGATTACGGACCCGGAAGAGTTATGATTTCGCTCCACGCCGAAGTTTCGGATAAGGAAAATATAACGACGATACATGAAATTATCGACGAGGCGGAAAGAGAACTTTCAAAAAACCTAAACTGCCACGCGGTTATACATATGGACCCGATCTCAACCGACGACGAAGAGGCAAACCGCTTGAAAAAAGAGATTTCGGAAATCGTAAAAACAACCGATCCGACGCTCTCTCTTCACGATTTCAGAATTGTAAAGGGAGACAGACGAACGAACATAATTTTCGACCTTGTAGTCCCTTACTCCGAAGAAAACGACGAAGAAAAAATAAAAAGCGTAATTTCGCAGAAAATAAAAGAACTTGACAAAACATATTTTGCAGTTATCGAAATAGATAACGACTATGTTCTTTGAAAGGGAAAAAATGAAAAACAAAAAGATTCGGTTATATATAGGAATCGCGGCAGGCGTTATTGTCGCCGTCGCCGCAGCAATTGTAATTATATTCTGCTTAAACCCGGCAGAAAACAATAATACACAAACGGCAATTTTGACATCGGTAAAAACATTGATGCAGTCGGATTATAAGG
>CAKSPP010000196.1 GCA_934481505.1 uncultured Eubacteriales bacterium | reverse complement strand
TTATGGCTGTGACCCGTTACGACAATTCCCTTGTTGAAAAAATGGCGGCAAACCTCGAAGAAACGAAACAGAGCAAGGCGACCCTCGAACAGGCGATAGCCGAAAACAAATCGGCGTCCGCACAGTTAAAAAACAAACAGTCATCTTATAAGAGCACTGTTTCAGACCTTGAAAGTACGATAGCCGACCTCGAAGACAATATCGATTCTTACGCCGAGGATATCGCCGAATTCAGCCGTCTCGAACGCGAATTCCAGAAACAGCTCGACGCTCTTATGGATCAGCAGAAGGAATATATCGGCGGCGACTACTTTATCTGGCCTTTGCCGTCTTCCTCGACGATAACTTCCTATTTCGGTTACAGAACTTATCGTATCAACGGAAAAACCGTAACCGACTACCACGACGCTCTTGATATTTCGGCTCCGGGAGGAACTCCGATTGTCGCCGCGGGCAGCGGTAAAGTAATTTTTGCAGGCTGGGTAACGACGGGCGGCGGATATAAAACCGTTATCGACCACGGTGGAAACATAAGCACCCAATATTGCCACCAGAGCAAGATACTTGTAAAAACAGGGCAGGAAGTAAAACAGGGCGAAACGATAGGCCTTGTCGGGCATACGGGAGCCGCAACGGGAAACCACCTGCACTTCAAAATAACAAAAGGCGGAACCGCGGTAAACCCGATTTATTATGTAAACTACCGCAACGATTTCTCTTCATTAAAGAAGATCAACGGATAGGAGGACTGTATGAAGAAAAAAGGAGTAAGGATAGGTACTGTATTCTTCCTTATCGTCGCAACGGCATTCATTACGGCGATAGTAACCTACTATTATCTCAGTATGGTCGTTGAAAATCTCGGAAGAAACCAGCAGCTTTACAATAAACTCAACAACGTAAACAAAATCATATCAACAAGCTATATCGGAACGATAGACCCCATTGACGGCTACGACGACATAATCGACGGCACCGTTGCGGGCTATATCGACGGGGTAGGCGACGAGTATTCTTACTATCTCGACGAGCATAACTATAAAGTGTCCTACGTTGCCGAAGATTCGGTCGATATCGGCGTAAAAACCGATTACGACTATAAATCCAAAGGCATAAAAGTCACCTTTATCAAAAACGGCTCTCCCGCACAGTCTTCCGAACTCAAAGTCGGGGATGTTATCCTTTCGGTCGACGGAACGTCCGTTTCCGAGCGAGGCTACCGCAGCTCCGTTCAGAAACTTTCGGGTTCTGTCGATACCGAAGTAAATCTTACGGTTTACAGAGAAAGCACCGACTCAAACCTTTCGATAACCGTAACGAGAACCGCATACACCCCGAATACCGTAACTTCGAAACTTATTTCGAACGATATCGGATATATCCTTATCGACGAATTCGATAACACCACCTTCAAGAGCTTTTCTTCGGCGGTAACGTCGTTGCTTGAAAAAGGTGCGAAAGGTCTTGTTATCGATGTAAGATACTGTTACAGCGGAGATATCGAAAGTGCGGCGTCAATTCTCGATATGCTCACTCCCTCCGCGATCCTTTTCTCCGTAAACGAGAAATCCTCGTCAACTCCGAAAATTTATAATTCGGACGAAAAGTCCGTAGGAGTTCCTCTTGTTGTTATCCAGAACGCCGAAACTTCGGGCGTCGCGGAAGTATTTTCAGGCTCGCTGCGTGACACCGCAAGTGCCGTTGTAATCGGCGAAAAGACCGCGGGCCTCGGCATCGGTCAGAGCGATATCGTTCTCGGCGACGGTTCCGCAATTCACCTTTCGACTTATGAATACATTCTCCCGTCCGGGGAGAAATTCAACGGTGCGGGCGTTGCTCCCAACTTCGTTTCCGAGCTTTCCGAAGAGAAAAAAGAAATCTTTTCGACCCTTACCGACGAAGAAGACGACCAGCTTCAATTCGCACTCACAAAGCTCAGGGAGCAGATCGGATAATTTATGAAAAAAAACAAAGCGGTATTTCTTACCGCAATAATAACCTTTGTTTCAACTCTTGTCGTTATGGGCCTTATTTTTGTGATAGGTCTTCCCGAGGGAGAAAACGATCCTGTTGAGGTTCTTACTTCAAAAGTCAGAATAATAAACAATCTTATCGAAAGAAAATCAATAAAGGATTTTGACAGCGATAAGGCGGTTGAAAACGCCCTTTATGCGTATGTCGCGACCCTTGACGACCAGTACGCGATGTATTTCGATAAGGATTATTACAGCGAATTCGTAAACGATTTGAAGGGCAGCCATGTCGGAATAGGCATGACGGTAAAATCTCCGAAAACCGAGTATGTCGACGCCGAAGGACTTCATATCCTGCGTGTTGTCGGCGGAAGCCCTGCCGAAAGTGCGGGAATAAAAGCCGACGATATAATCACCGCCGTCAACGGTACCGAAACCGCGGGACTTTTATATAACGACGTTTATAACAGCCTTCTCGGCGAAGAGGGGACAGTCATAAATCTTACAATTTCGCGTAACGGCGAAAAGCTTGATTTCTCGGTTACGAGAAGCACCTATGTTTCGCGTGACGTCGATTATCGAATGATTGACGGCAACATCGGCTTTATTAGAATTCACGAATTTTCTTCCGAAACGACCTATAAGCAGTTCGAAGAAGCTCTTCAAACGCTTATTTCGCAGGGTGCAAAGGGCTTTATTTACGATGTCCGCAATAACCCCGGCGGAGACTACGAT
>CAKSPP010000195.1 GCA_934481505.1 uncultured Eubacteriales bacterium | reverse complement strand
CGGTATACTGCTCAACTTCGTCGGGAAGCGGCGGACGGGGACCGACAAGGCTCATGTTTCCTTTGAAAACGTTGAAGAGCTGCGGAAGCTCGTCTATCGAACATTTTCTTATGAACTTTCCGACCCTCGTTATTCTCGGGTCGTCCTTTATTTTGAAGACGGGTCCGTCCATCTCGTTTTTATCCATAAGTTCCTGTTTGCGTTTGTCCGCGTCGACATACATCGAGCGGAATTTATACATATAGAACTTCTTTCCGTGTCTGCCTATTCTTATCTGCTTGTAGAAAGGACTTCCGTGCGGGTCGTCGATAAAAATTATAAGCGACATAATAAGAATAGGGATAATAAGCACGATAAGGATAAGCGTTGCCGATATAAGGTCGAAGGTTCTTTTCTTTTTCCAATATGAGTAATACGACTTTTCAATGAGTTTTGCGAGTCTTTCCGCCGTCTTCCTGTCGACTTTTTCATAATCGAGATACATTTACCATTCCCACCTATCTGATTTGTGCAAAAATTTTCCGTAAAGGACGCTGTAAAGCTTTATTCCGATAATCCGCTTTAACCGCAGCGTTCTTTTCGTTACATCGTTGCACCACGACGCATCATAATGATGAATCGAAACCGTTTCTTTAGTTATCTTCTTTTTACCGGTAAAAAAGTTTACCGGACACAATACTTCTTCTTTCAGAAAACATACATCGTCGATAATCTGTCCTCTTTTTGTCGGATCGACTCCGAGAGAGACGACTGCTTCCGTGTTTCTTTCAGGACACGGCGTTTCGTCCTGTTTTCCGTCTTTATCAAAAAACGACAGACCGTCATAGCAGTCGAGCATCGCTTTTACGAATTTGTCGCCTTTCTTTGCTCCGAAGCCGAGCCCCGTCGCAATAAGGTCTTTCCCGTGTTCATATCCGAAAAATCCGTCGTATTTTTCGGTAAGCACATCAAGGCTTTTTATAAGCTCAACATCTGTGTCGAGATATATTCCGCCGTTTTCATAAACGATTTTGAGTCTTGCGAAGTCGCTGACGAACGCCCATTTCCCGGCGTCATATGCCTGCGACATATATTCGTTTTCTCTTATGTCAAAATTCGTTTCGTCCCACCGTATGATTTCGTAATCGGGGCATTTTTTCTTCCAGGAGGCGATACATTTTTTTACCGACGGCGGCAGCGGATTTTTTCCGAACCAGCAGTAATGTATGATTTTAGGTATACTCATTTTTTCACACCCTGTTTTCGATATATCCGTCGGTCGCGTTTTCCCTTGAAATTATCTTCGCGGGGTTGCCGATAACAATGCTGTGCGGCGGAACGTCGAAATTGACATATGCAAGCGGTGCTATAAGGCTGTCGTTGCCGACCGTGATTTTTCCGACTATGACGGCGTTGGTTCCTATCCAAACATTGTCGCCTATTGTCGGAACGCCGAGTCGTTTTCCGCGGTTTTCCTGACCGATAGTTACTCCCGTTCCCACATTGCAGTTTTTGCCGATAACGCAGTCGGGGTGGATTATCACTCTTCCGCAATGACCGATATAAAACCCTTCGCCGATTTTCGTTCTTGCCGGGATCTGAATTCCCGTTTTATGCGAAAGCCTTCTCAGTCTTAGGTGCGAAAACGGGTTTTTGCTGCCGTTTGCCCGTCTCATGGCGATTATATATTTGAGTTCGGGTTTTCTTAAAAGACGGTGGATAAACGGTTCTCCGCCGTCTCCGTAATATCTGTATAAATCTTTTTTTACGGTCTCGTTCATTTTTTACGCCGTCCGTTCTTTTTTGAATTTTGCCTTTATCGCTTTGAGTATTTCGGGGCAGACTATGACGTTTGCCGCAAAATAGAGAGGAACTATCCAGAGCATATTGAGAACTCCGTGCAGGCAAAGCGGCAGGAATTTCAAATCGCAGAAATGCGTTGTTCCGAAAATTATATAAATAAAGGCGAATACCGCACAGTTTGCAAGCAAGGGAATAACGCTTTTCATAACGCTTCTCGAAAGAATTTTCTTGTTTGTGTAGTAAAGCGTTGCGACGGCTCTGAACGCGAGGGCGGCGACGGTGCCGAGAAGTGCTCCGCAGATCCCCCAAAGAAGAATTCCGACGACGGTGAGCGAAAGGTTTATTACCATTTCGCAGATTGCGTGCCAACGCGTTTTGTTGAAATGTCCAGAATATTCGACTACCTGGCTTGCGGGGAGTTTTCCTGCCGAGAACATTTTCGCAATGACAAAAAGGAATATGAGCGTCGGGTTTATATAGTCGGCGTCGTTTATTCCGCCGGTGTATATCTGTATTAAAGGCAGAAGAAAAACGCACATCGCGGTGTAGACAACGAAGTTTGCCCCTATATAAAGGGTTTCGTAAATGCGGTATTTTTTAAGAAACTCTTCTTTGTCGACCGAGAAGAGCTGACCGAGGGCAAAGTTAAAGCCCTTTACAAGTCCGCTGATAAAGGTTTCGACCTGCGAGAAGAAAAGGTTGTAGATATAATAAACGCTGACGGTCGAAAAGTCGGTGAGGAACGAAAGCAAGAGAATATCGGTGTTGTTGAAGACCATCGCCGAAATCTGATGGACAAGCACCGAGTTTTTCTGAGAAATCGCTTTGAAATCGGGTTCGGTTTTAAGGTCGAGCCATTTATAATGCCGCCTTGCGTAAAAGGTTATGTATAAAAGCTGGGCGACGGCGACAAGACAATAGGACGCCTGCATCAGGATAAGGT
>CAKSPP010000194.1 GCA_934481505.1 uncultured Eubacteriales bacterium | reverse complement strand
CCGCCGTCTTCGGTATAGCCCTCGTCAAAAGTAAGACCGTAGCGTTTGAAGGTGTCGATTATAAGTTCGACCGCACCGTCGACCTTTCTTTTCTGGTCGGTATCTTCTATTCTGAGATAGAAAACGCCGCCGCTCTGATGAGCGAGACGCTCGTCGACAAGAGCTCCGAAAAGGTTTCCGATATGGATAAAGCCTGTGGGGCTGGGAGCGATTCTCGTAACTTTCGCCCCCTCCGGCAAATTTCTCGGAGGATATCTTTTTTCAAGGTCGTCAACCGTTTCGGTAACATCGCCGAACAAAAGCTCGGCTAATTTTTTTGAGTCGGTCATAAATTCTCCTCAATGACGGTAAGTCCGTTCTTTTCTGTGTCAAGTTTTTTGATAAGCCAGAAATTATCAAGTTTTGAAGTTGTTTCTTCGAGTTTTTCGATTATGTCGTTGCCCTTTTTGTTTACAATCATAAGGGTCGGGCCCGCACCGCTCAGATACCCGCCGTATGCACCGAAATTTTCGGCAACGGAAAGAATTTCTTCCATTCCGGGAATAAGCTTTTTGCGGTAGGGCTGGTGAATACAGTCCTGCATTGCAAGAGACAGGGCGTCGAAATTTCCCGAGATTATCGACGCTGTGAGCAGCGACGCTCTCGAAATATTATAGACGACTTCTTTGCGGGTGTAGTTTTCGGGAAGCACTCCCCTCGCCTCTTTTGTCGAAAGGGAAAAATCGGGAATAAGGACTATGAATTCGAGTTTATCGGAAACGTCGGCTCTTACATATTCAAGCCTTTCGCCGTCGAACGCTCCGACAACGAAATCGCCGAGAAGAGCGGGAGCAACGTTATCGGGATGTCCTTCGAGTTTTACAGCCATACCGAGAAGCTCTTCTTTTGAAAAGGTGTTTCCTGTAAGGCGGTTTGCCGCCGCAAGCCCTGCGGTAATGCAGGCGGCGGAGCTTCCGAGACCTCTCGCAAGAGGAATTTCGTCGGTCTGCTTAAAATAAAACGGAGGAACTTTTTTGCCTGTCGTTTTTTCGAAATCCTTTACCGTTCTGTAAAGAAGATTTCTTTCGTCGGTCGGGATAGTCTGTCCTGCTCTTATTCTTTCGTCGATATTGTTAACGCTTTCAATATAAAAATCGCCGTCGAAATTTTTTTCGTCCTTAGTATAGACCTCAACGGTATTATATAAAGACAGAGCGACGCCGGCGGTATCGAAAGCCGGTCCCATATTCGCGGAAGTCGCAGGAACTTTTATTCTGAACATTATTTGCCTTTCTTAACGGAAAAGTTCTCTGAGAGCCTCAATATCCGTGTCGTAGTGTTTGATGAGTTTTACTGTGTCGTCGTTTACTATTACGGACGGGTCTTTAAGTCCGTTTCCGGTAAGAACGCAGACGATATCAAGGGGCTTGTCCTTTGCGATTTTACCCTCTTGTGCGGTTTTTATAAAGCCGGCAATCGACGCACAGGACGCTGGTTCGGCAAAGATACCCTCTTCGGAGCAGAGAAGCTTTTGAGCCGCAAGGATTTCTTCGTCGGTTACCTTATCGATACTTCCGTGGGATTCGTCTCTTGCCGCAACGGCTTTGTCCCAAGACGCGGGGTTACCGATACGGATCGCGGTCGCTATCGTTTCGGGGTGTTCGAAGACTCTGTTTTCGACGATGGGGGCCGCTCCCGCAGCCTGGAAACCTGTCATTTTCGGAAGATTTGCAACGATTTTATTTGCGTAATATTCTTTGAAACCCATCCAGTAAGCGGAAATATTTCCCGCATTTCCGACGGGGAGCATGAGATAGTCGGGAGCTCTGCCGAGGTCGTCGCAGATTTCAAAAGCTGCGGTCTTCTGTCCCTGCAAGCGGTAGGGGTTTACCGAGTTTACAAGAGTGACATCTTCGGTTTCGGAAAGTTTTCTTACCATTGTGAGAGCGTCGTCGAAGTTGCCGTTTATCGCAATAACTTCGGCACCGTAAGCGATAGCCTGAGCAAGTTTTCCCATTGCGATTTTGCCGTCGGGGATAAGTACATACGCTTTCATTCCCGCAGACGCAGCATAAGCCGCAGCGGAAGCGGAAGTGTTGCCGGTCGACGCACAGATAACGGCTTTCGAACCGTTTTCGTTTGCGTTCGTTACCGCCATGGTCATACCTCTGTCCTTAAAGGAACCTGTGGGATTGAGACCTTCGAATTTGATGTAAAGATTCACATTTTTAAGACCGACGAGAGCCGGAATTTTGGAAAGTTTGAGGAAGAGGGTTCTTCCTTCGTTCAAAGTGACTATTTTCGATTCGTCGCGAAGAGGAAGATAGTCGCGGTATTTTCTGATAAGTCCCTGATACATAGTAATTCTTTTCCTTCCGTTTATAGTTGTAAAGGACGGAATATTCCGCCCTTATTTTCGATTGAAATGCCTGACGGATTATATTTCTTTGAGTGCTCGGTCAAGCCATATTGCGGCAATCTCCATTGCCTGTGCCATATCGGGTTTTTCCGTTTCTTTTACTATTCTGTCTTTTACGTCGCCGTTAAGCTGAAGCTGGATAGTTACTTTGGTGGATTTCTTGTCGGGAAGTTCTTTTGAATAGTCTTCCTCGTCGATAACCTGCATCATTATGATATATTTATCCGTAACGCTTCCGTAGAAAATTATATTTCCGAAACGAACAAGAGGATGTCCCTTAAACATAAGAAACTCTTTATTTTCGTTTTCCGCCATAGCCGACTCCTTTCGCAGAGAAAATCACCCT
>CAKSPP010000193.1 GCA_934481505.1 uncultured Eubacteriales bacterium | reverse complement strand
ATCTGAAAAGCAACGGTTCGTTTTGGGCGAATTTTATCCATTGCATCCCTCTCATTTTATATGCTGGGGTAAAATCAAGGGCGACTTTCATATAATCGTCAAAAAGAGCTTTCGCCCTTTTTCTTACTTCGCCTTTGAGCTCTCCCATATCGGCAAACACCGTAAAAATAGGGGAGGAGGACGAACCGAGTTTCTTTGCGACTTCTCTTGCGGTAAGTGCGTCTTCTCCGCGTTCTCTTACCGTTTCGAAAGCCGCTGTTATAATTTCGTCTTTTGTGAATTTGAATTTCGGAGGCATAATTTTCTCCTTAGAAATCTATTGTTATATAACAAGTGTTTTATATCATTGCCGTTATTATACTATATCTCTTACGGTTTGTCAACAGCAAAAATCGTTCTTCAAAAAAATGCCTTATATTACGCTGTCCGAACTTATTCGACGGCTTTTTGCCGAGAATTCGGTCGAAATGAAAATACGGTCGTTTACGGTCGAACGGTTTTTGTTGAAATCGCGAATAAACGCGTTATAATGAAATCAGAAACCGAGTGAAAGGACGAAAATTATGGACGGCATTTTCAGAAATATTCCCGTTGAATGTATTTCTCCCGACGAATATCAGCCACGACGCTTTTTTGACGAAAAGGATATGAAAAAGCTTGAAGACAGCATTATGCAGGTCGGCGTTATTCAGCCGCTTTCCGTAAGATATACGGGCGACGGAAAATATGTAATAATCGCAGGCGAAAGGCGATACAGGGCTTGTGTAAATGCCGGAATGGAAAGCGTTCCGTGTCTGGTTTTCGATACAAGCGAAGAAGACGCCGCAATTCTTACCGTCACCGAAAATCTTCAACGAAAAGACCTCAACTGCTTTGAACAGGCTCAGGGAATTGCCGCTCTTATGAAAGGACTTTGTCTTACGCAGTCGGAGGTTGCAAAGAAACTCGGAATAAGTCAGTCCGCCGTCGCAAACAAAATAAGGCTTCTCCGCATTCCCGAAGAGGTAAGAACCTATCTTATAGAAAATAAAATCGGAGAAAGGCAGGCAAGGGCTTTGCTTTCCGTCGGGGAAGAAGAAATTTCCGCTTTTGCAAAATATATAGTTGAGAACAAAATGAATTCCGCGGGTGCCGAAGAACTGGTTTCCGAATATGTTAAAAATAAAAAAAGACGGAAACGCGGTGCAAAAATGAGGGGATATTGCAGCGATGTCCGTCTTTATATGAATTCTCTCAATCAGACTCTCGGTCTTATGCGTTCCTCGGGAATGGCGTCGGAAAGCAAAAAGGAAGAGTTTGACGACAGAGTTGTCTATACATTTGTAATAAATAAGGCTTAGAATTCCGCTTCCGCTATTCTTACGACAAGGCTTTTTCCGTAGGGATAGCCTGTGCAGTCGATTTCAATGCGTCCGTCTTCCGTCTGTGAAAAAGAAAGTTCTTCGTCGCAGTCGGCGTAGCGGACGCTTTTGATTTTTTTATCAACTCCGGTAAAAATCCGGCTTCCGTTCTGAACTTCGTAACCGTTTACGACCTGTTCGGCGGCAACGCTTCCGAGGTTGTGTATGTAAAAATATATTTTGTTTCCGTATTCGAGAGCGAAATCTTTTCCCGTGCCCTTTATATAGGTAGGGCATCCGAGATAAATCGATTCTCCGGATATCTTTATCCATTTCCCGATTTCTTCGAGAATCGCTTCGTGAAGCTTTGTTATTGCTCCGTCGGGAGTCGGCCCTACATTAAGCAGGTAGTTTGCTCCGATTTTTCTGCAAGCACAGAGATTTTCTATAAGTTCTCTTACCGATTTGCTGTTGAGGTCGGCTTTTCCGTAACCCCAATGATCGTTTATTGTCTGGCACATTTCCGCGGCGACATATTTTTTCATTCCGTCGCGGTTCATCGGTTCGGGGCGTCCCTGTTCGAATGTTACGCTGTCGAGATACGGATTCCCTATCTCTCCTCTTGCGGTAAGCCCCGTATTGTTTATTATCATTGCATTCGGCTGCAATCTGCGTATCATTGAATAAAGTTTGTCTTCCTGCCAGTCGGCGTCGGGTTTCGACCAGTTGCCGTCAAACCAAAGTCCTCCGATTTCACCATATTCGGTGCAAAGGATTTCAACGGAATTTCTTAAATATTCGAGATAAGCATTGAAATTTGTTTCGAAACGGTCGTCGTACCAATCAAGTGTTGTGTGATAAAGCATCGGAACAAGTCCGTATTTTCTGCAAGCCGCAATAAATTCCGCAACAAGGTCTCTTCCGGCAGGGGAGTGCGGGGCGTCATAATCGGAAAGCCCTTTCGTATCATAAAGGGAAAAGCCTTCGTGATGTCTTGTCGTCAGAGTTATATATTTCATTCCGGAGTTCTTTGCCGTGAACGCAATCTTTTCCGCGTCGAAATCTTTTGCTGTGAATGTGTCTTTTAATTTGGAATATTCTTCTTTCGGAATATTTTTTAAGTGCATTATCCATTCGCCCTCGCCGAGCTGAGAATAAAGCCCCCAATGGATAAACATTCCGAAGCCGAGTTTTTCAAAATCCGAAATTCTTTTTTCGGGAACAGGTATTGACATAGTTTTTCCTCCGTAATTCAGTATGCTGATTATATCATTTGAAAAAAGTAAAGTCAATATAATAGGTAAAATATCAAAAACGAATATAAAAAATCGCAATAGTTCACAAAAGCGTTACAGAAAAAGGTATTGACAAGGGGATTTTTGTGTGGTATAATAATTGAGCTGTCGC
>CAKSPP010000192.1 GCA_934481505.1 uncultured Eubacteriales bacterium | reverse complement strand
CCCTGTTTCTGTGCCTGAGCGACGATATGAAGTGCGACGGTCGTCTTACCGGAACTTTCGGGACCGTATATCTCAACGATTCTTCCTTTCGGAACGCCGCCGACGCCGAGTGCAAGGTCAAGCGAAAAAGAACCCGTGGAAATACTCTCGACGTTGAGAGCTTTGCTTTCTCCGAGAACCATTACCGAACCTTTGCCGAAATCTTTTTCTATCTGATGTATAGCCTCGTTTAAGGCCTTTCTTTTATTCTCGTCCATATAAACCTCCGGAGCGAAATTTTTTCTGTTTGCATTATATCACATTTCGCGAACTTTTGCAATAGAAAAACAAAAAAAAGTTTTTAATTTTTTATGTCAAAAAACATCGGGTTTTTCTTTTCAAAAGGCGAAAAATCAAATCCCGCTGCACGAAAATTTCCGTTTCGGATAAATTTGCGTTTTAAGGTAATTTGCACTATTTTGTTTTGGGTCGAATATCGGTTTTTATATTGCGGAAATTATGTCGGGAAGAAAAAAGTTTTCTTCCTAAAAACAAAAGAGAGGCGTTTTATGTCAAAATTAAAAAAAATCGGACGGTCGCTTCTCTGTCTTTTCGCTTTGGTCGCCTTTTCTTTTCCGACCTATGCCGCAGCCGATAATTCGGTCGCCGCTTTTTCTTCGGTAAACGACATCGAAACCGATTTTCGGCAAACCGTTGCCGACGCCGATTTCCCGAAAGAAGTCGTTGTCGGAGGTGAAACATTCGGAGTAAAAATCAAAGCCGACGGCGTTCTTGTCGTCGAAATGCGTGATCTTGAAACCGAAGACGGGAAAAAGGTAAATCCTGCATATCTTTCGGGAATCCGTCCCGGAGATATAATAACGGAAATCGACGGCAAAAAGACGGGAAGTGCGTCTGAACTCAAAAACACCGTTTCGTTATCGGAGGGTAAAGAAATCACTCTTACCGTAACAAGGGACGGCGTTTCGAAAAAAATTGCGGTAACTCCGCAAAAGGATATGTCCGACGGGGCGTATCATATAGGTATTGTCGTCAAGGACAGCACCGCGGGTCTCGGAACGATAACCTTTTACGATGCGGAAAATAAAACTTTCGGGGCTCTCGGCCACGGAATCTGCGAGGGGGAGACTTCAACGCTTTTCCCGATAGCCGAAGCCGATGTTTTTGAAACGAGAATTTATTCCGTGTCGAAAGGGGCGGTCGGAACTCCGGGCGAACTTCGGGGACTTTTCCTTGACGAAAAAGCCGTCGGCAGCCTTTTTTCGAATACCCACAGCGGCGTTTTCGGGACGATAAACAATATCCCCGAAAAGAAAAAAGTGAAAGTTGCCGAGAAAAACGAGATAAGAGAGGGGAAAGTGACGATAGTTTCCACGGTCGATGAAAACGGTCCCGCAGAATATGAGGCGGAGATAACGAAGATTGACTTTTCGGGAAACGGCGACAAAAATTTTGTCGTTAAAATAACCGACCCCAAACTTCTTGAAAAAACAGGCGGAATAGTTCAGGGAATGAGCGGAAGCCCGATTTTGCAGAACGGAAAAATTATAGGAGCGGTAACTCATGTCTTTATAAACGACCCGACGTCGGGTTACGGCATCTATATCAAAAATATGCCCACAGCGTAAAAAAAGAACGCCGATAAAATTTATCGGCGTTTTTTCCTTTTATATAATATCTTTAACGAACATATCATAATATGCGTCGGATGGCATTCTGAAATCGCCCCTCGGCGAAAGCGAAACGCTGCCGACCTTTACTCCGTCCGGAAGACAGGAGCGTTTGAACTGCTGCGTGAAAAATCTTCTCAAAAAGATTTTCAGCCATTTTACTATCGTTTCGCGGTCGAACATGCCCTCAAATGCGTTCTCCGCAAGTCGGATTATTTTTTCGGGCGGACAGCCGTAACGCAAAAGATAATAAAGATAGAAATCGTGAAGCTCGTAAGGCCCTATTATGTCTTCGGTCTTCTGTGCGATTTCTCCCTTGTCGTCGTGCGGCAGAAGTTCGGGACTTACCGGTGTTTCAAGCACGTCTATAAGCACATTTTTCTGCTTTTCGCCGCTCTTTTCCGCTTCATAACGGACGAGATATCTTATAAGCGTTTTCGGGACAGAGGCATTGACGCCGTACATCGACATATGGTCGCCGTTGTAGGTCGCAAAGCCGAGAGCAAGCTCCGAAAGGTCGCCCGTTCCGATGACTATTCCGTTTTCGGCGTTCGCGACGTCCATAAGTATCTGAGTTCTTTCTCTTGCCTGTGAGTTTTCATAGGTAACGTCGTGAATTTCGGGGTCGTGACCGATATCCTTGAAATGCTGATTAACAGCGTCGGCTATGGGAATTTCCCTTACCGTAACGCCGAAACATTCCGCAAGGGTAAAGGCGTTGTTTTTCGTCCTGTCGGTCGTTCCGAAACAGGGCATTGTTATCGCGATTATGTCTTTTCTGTCTTTTTTAAGTATGTCGAAAGCACGGGCGGTTACGATAAGTGCGAGGGTCGAATCAAGTCCTCCCGAAATTCCGATTATAGCACTTTTCGATTTTATTCTGTCGAGCCTTGACGCAAGAGCTCTGCTTTGAATATTGAGAATTTCTTCGCAGCGTTCCGCGATGTCGCCTTTCGGCAAAAACGGGTTTTTATCATATTTTCTTTCGAGTTTTATGTTTTTAACGGGCAGCTCGATATCGATTTTTCTTACAGAAAAGTCGCTCTTCGGAAAAGACGACATTCTTCGCCTGTCAAATGTTATCGTCTGCAAATCGGCGTCCGCAAAGACTATTCCGGGTTCATAAGGAGTGCTGCGTGCAAGCAGAC
>CAKSPP010000191.1 GCA_934481505.1 uncultured Eubacteriales bacterium | reverse complement strand
ACAATCACACTTTTTTCAAAATTTATTGATTTTTTGAAATATTTGTGCTATAATAACTCCGAATATAAGTACTTTGGAGATGTCTTTATGAAAGAAAAAGAAAAATTCTATATAACGACGGCTATCGCCTACGCCTCGCAGAAGCCACATATCGGCAATACCTACGAGGTTATTTTCACCGATGCGATAGCCCGTTTCAAGAAACTAGCCGGCTACGATGTCTTCTTTCTCACCGGTACCGACGAACACGGACAGAAGATTGAAGAATGTGCAAAGAAAAAGGGCGTTTCGCCTCAGGAATATGTCGACGGAGTTTCCGGAGAAATAAAAAGAATATGGAAGCTTGTCGATGCGGATTTCGACAAATTCATAAGAACGACCGACGACTATCATGTCAGAGCGGTCGAACGCATCTTCAAAAAGCTTTACGATTCGGGAGATATTTATAAGAGCGAATACGAGGGACTTTACTGCGTCCCCTGCGAATCGTTCTTCACCGACACTCAGGCTCCCGACGGAATCTGCCCCGACTGCGGCAGACCTCTTAAAAAGACAAAAGAAGAAACCTACTTTTTCAGAATGTCCAAATATCAGGACAAACTGATGAAATATATCGACGAACACCCCGATTTTATCGTTCCCGAATCAAGAAAAAAGGAAATGGTAAACAACTTCTTGAAGCCCGGTCTTCAGGATCTCTGCGTTTCCCGTTCTTCTTTCAAGTGGGGCGTTCCCGTCACTTTTGACGACAAACATGTTATTTATGTCTGGATCGACGCACTTTCGAATTATATAACGGCTCTCGGATACGATGTCGACGAAAAAGGCGAACTTTACAAAAAATATTGGCCTGCGGACGTCCATATTATAGGAAAAGACATTCTCCGTTTCCACACAATCTACTGGCCGATAATTCTTATGGCACTCGGCGAACCTCTTCCGAAGCAGGTTTTCGGACATCCGTGGTTCAATTTCGGTGCAGACAAGATGAGCAAATCGAAAGGCAATGTTATCTATGCCGACGACCTTGTCGATATGTTCGGTGTTGACGGTCTTCGCTATTACGCCCTTGCCGAAATGCCTTACGCAAACGACGGAAGCATTACCTATGAAGCAATAATCGACAAATATAATACCGACCTTGCAAACAACCTCGGAAACCTTGTCAGCAGAACTCTTGCAATGACAAGAAAATATTTCGACAGTATAATTCCGGAGGATAAATGCCCCGACGCCGCAGACGACGAACTCAAAAATCTTGCAGTAGAAACATACAAAAAGGCGTTCGAAGAGATGTCGACATATCACTGTGCCGATTCGCTTGCAACGATTTTCAAACTTTTCAGAAGAGCAAACAAATATATCGACGAAACGACTCCTTGGGTTCTGGCAAAGGATGAAACGAAACAAGACAGACTCGCAAGCGTTATTTATAATCTTGCCGAGGCTATTCGTTTCGGAGCAGTTCTTTTGCAGCCTTATATTCCCGAAACCGCAAAGAAAATCCTTGCGGCTCTCGGAACCGACAAAACCGATTATGAATCCCTTGAAAAATTCGGAAATCTCGAAAGCGGAAAAGAAATCAAACCGCTTGAAAATCTTTTCGTAAGAATTGACGGCGAAAAACTGCTTGCCGAAATCGAAGCAAAGAAAAAGCCGACAGTTCCCGAAACTCCGAAAATTTCAATCGACGACTTTATGAAAACCGAACTTCGCACAGCCCTTGTCTATGCCTGCGAACCCGTTGAAAAATCGGACAAACTCTTGAAAATTCAGGTAGACCTCGGCTACGAAAAAAGACAGATAGTTTCGGGAATCGCGAAATTCTATAAACCCGAAGACCTTATCGGCAAAAAAGTCGTAATAGTCGCAAACCTCTCTCCCGCAAAAATAAGAGGCGTTGAAAGCAACGGAATGTTACTTGCCTCCGGAGAAGACGAAGTAAGAGTTGTGTTCCTGTCCGACGACACTCCGCTCGGTCAGAGAGTAAGATAGATAAAAGAAAGAGGATTGAAAATGATCAGCAAGAAAGTAACCGTTACTAATCCTGTCGGACTTCACGCAAGACCCGCAACCTTTTTTATAAAGAAAGCGAACGAATACAGATCTTCCGTCTGGATTGAAAACGATTCACGCAGAGTAAACGCAAAAAGCCTTTTGGGAATTCTCTCCCTCGGAATTGTCAGCGGAACCGAAATTTCGCTCGTTGCGGACGGCCCCGACGAAGACGACGCTATAAAGGGTCTTGAAGAACTCTTAAAAGAACTCAACGAAACAGACCGCGGTTAAAATGGAGAAAAACGAGCTGCTGAAAAAGGCTCTCAACCTGCCTGAAAAGCCCGGTGTTTACACCTATTACGACAAAAACGGCAAGGTTATTTATGTAGGAAAAGCAAAGAACCTCAAAAACCGCGTAACGACTTATTTCCAGAGCGGCAGAAACGCCAAGACCGAAAGACTTATGAAAACCGCCGCGAATTTCGAAATAATCGTCACCGAAACGGAATTGCAGGCTCTTCTTACCGAATGCAGTCTTATAAAACAGCATAACCCATTTTTCAACATAAAGTTAAAGGACAGCAAGGGATATCCTTATATAAGAGTAAAGAAAACGCCTTTGGGTCCTTCGGTCGAGGTTACTCATACGCGAAAAGCCGACGGCGGCAAGATTTTCGGACCTTACGCTTTCAGACACCACGCGACGCTGCTTTGCGAGCTTCTGAAAAAGACTTTCAGGCTTGCGGACTGTGCTTCAAAGAAAGTTTTCCCGAAAAAAGTCTGCCTTGAATATCATATCGGCAGATGTGCTGGCTTCTGCGAAAAG
>CAKSPP010000190.1 GCA_934481505.1 uncultured Eubacteriales bacterium | reverse complement strand
ATATCGTCGTCGGCGATAAAGTCGCCGAGGTGGCTGTCCTCTTCTTCGCCGACAGGGGCTTCAAGAGAAACGGGGTCCTGCGAAACTTTGAGAATTTCTCTTACCTTTTCGATAGGCATCTGCAATTCTTCGGCAAGCTCGTCCGGCTGGGGAGCTCTGCCGAGTTCCTGCATAAGAGATTTTTCCGCTTTGGAAAGTCTCATTATCGTTTCGACGATATGGACAGGGATTCTTATGGTTCTTGCCTGATCGGCTATCGCACGGGTTATTGCCTGACGGATCCACCATGTTGCATAAGTCGAAAATTTATATCCTTTTGTAGCGTCGAATTTTTCAACGGCTTTGATAAGTCCGAGGTTGCCCTCCTGAATAAGGTCGAGGAACAGAAGACCTCTTCCGACATATCTTTTAGCTATCGAAACGACAAGACGGAGATTCGATTCGTTGAGTTTTCTTTTTGCTTCTTCGTCGCCCTGGCTTACTCTTATTGCAAGCTCGGTTTCTTCTTCGGGAGTAAGAAGCGGGAATTTACCGATATCGTAAAGATAAATTTTTACGGGGTCATCGATAATTATGCCTTCGGACTGCAAGAACGCTTCCATATCCTCCGGGTCTTCGGGAAGTTCTTCGGAATCTTCTTTTTCGATATTTTTGAGTTCTTCGGTCTTTACTTCATCGTCGAAATCATCTTCAAGTTCAATACCCTGATTGCTCAAATCCTCGTAAAAAAGAACTTTCTGACGGGCGTTGAGCTCCATTGAATCAAACGCTTCTGCAACTTCGTTATAAGTAAGAGTTCCCTTTTCCTTGCCCTTTTCGAGAAGAGCTCTCATTATTTGTTTCTTTTCGTTTGTATCCATAATTTTCCCCTCATTTTTCTTTATTTTTAAGTTTTGCAAGAGTTGCGTTAAAGGAATCGTCGTCAAGCTGACGGACCTCCTGCAAAAGCACCCTGTTTTTTTCTGTTTTTAATCCTGCCGCAAGTTCTTTTATTTTTCCCCTGTCGACGTCAAAAGATCTGCCGTCCTTGATTTTTGCGGAAAGTTTTCCCATTTCGGTTTCCGAAAGTTCCTGCGAAATGCCTAAAAGAGGTTCGGCTGTCGGATCTCTTTTTATTTCCGCAATCAGCAGTTCGTATACCTTTTTATTGAACTCGGTCATAAAATCGTCGGGCGATATTTCCTTTTCGAAATCGGACGAATACTGCGGGAAATTAAGCAGCAGAGTTATTATATCGTCCTCGATTTTCATTATTTTGAAATGAGCGTTTCGCCCTTCGGCAAAGAGATTTTTTCCGAGATTTTCCATTGCCGACCGATTGTCTTTCTGTCGCCTGTATTTTGTCGCTTTTTTAATCTGAATATTTACTTCCGCCGTCAGATTTTCTTTTGTAACGCCGAAATCCTCGGCAACCCTGTCTATGTATATTTCCCTTTCGATTCGGTTGTCAAGAGTTGCAAGCAGAACGATAATTTCTTTTAAGCACTGCGTTTTTTCTTCGGTTATTGAAAGCTGATATTTTCTTTTTATCGTTTCTATTCGGTAATCGACTCTTGCCTGTGCGTTTGTCAGCAATTTTTCGAAACTTTCTTTGCCGTATGCCTTTATAAATTCGTCGGGGTCTTTACCTCCCGTAACGACGATAACTTTGGTTTTCACATCGAAAGATTTCAGAACGTCAAGCCCTCGCCTTGTCGCTTTCTGTCCCGCCTCGTCGCTGTCATAGCAAAGATAAACGTTGTCGGTAACAGACTGAATGAGTCTTGCCTGATCGGGAGTAAGAGCCGTTCCGAGAGCCGCTACGGCATTGTCAATTCCTGCCTGATGAAGAGAAATGACATCCATATATCCCTCGCAGAGAATAAGCCCGTTCCTTTTTGAGGTTTTGGCATAATTCAGAGCATAAAGGTTCTTGCCTTTTTTGAAAACAAGCGTTTCAGATGTGTTGAGATATTTTGCGGGGTCGTTGGTCATCGTTCTTCCGCCGAAACCTATTACATTGTTTCGGTGGTCGATTATCGGAAACATGACCCTGTTTCTGAAACGGTCGAAAATTCGGCTGCTGTCTTTTGAACTTACCGAGACAAGTCCCGAAGCTTTCAGTTCCTCTGTCGTATACCCTTTTGATTTCAGATAAACGGTAAGAGCGTCCCAAGAATCGGGAGAATACCCAAGCCCGAAACGGGTTATCGTCCTGTCGGAAAGCTGTCGGTTTTTAAGATAAGAAAGAGCCGCCGAGCCCTCTTTTGAAATGAGCTTATCATAGTAAAACCTTGCGGCAAGCCTGTTCATTTCAAGAATACGTTTCCGCAGATACGAAAGCTCGCTCTCATAATTATCCTCGGGAGGAAGCTCCATTCCCGCCTGTTCGGCAAGAAAAGCGACAGCCTCCGCGTATGAAAGGTTTTCTATTTTCATTATAAAAGTGATGACGTCGCCGCCGGCTCCGCAGCCGAAACAGTAGAAAAGCTGTTTTGTCGGATTTATATTGAAAGACGGAGTTTTTTCGCCGTGAAACGGACAGAGGGCAAGAACATTGTTTCCCCGTTTTTTCAGTTCTATGTAACGGGAAGCGACGGTTTCAAGATCGCATCTTGACCGCAGTTCGTTTAAGAAATCTTCACTGAAACGCCTTGCCATAAAAACCCTCCTTTCAACATTCTCTTCATATACTTAATACTGCGAAATCTGACAAAATCCTTGCGAAATATTGTGAATTTTTTTCAAAAAAAGAGAGACCGTAAAGTCTCTCTTTTATCTCAGCCTCCGAGGTAGGCTTTTTTGATTTTATCGTCGTTAAGAAGTTCTGTTCCCGTTCCTGTCATCGAAATGT
>CAKSPP010000189.1 GCA_934481505.1 uncultured Eubacteriales bacterium | reverse complement strand
CGAAAAAGGCGAATAGTAATGAATATAACGGAGTTTGATGAGACTGTTTACGATGTCGTGCGTTCGGTTCCCGAGGGCAAAGTTGTCAGATACGGCGACATTGCCAAAGCTATCGGGAAAAAGTGCAGCCGTGCGGTCGGGAATTCCTTACATAAAAACCCTTATTTCGGAGATGTGCCGTGTCACAGAGTGGTTTCCGGAGAGGGAAAACTTGCCGAAAAATTCGCGTTCGACGGAATTTCAAAACAGCAGAAAATGCTTGAAAAAGAGGGCGTCGAAGTCATAGACGGCAAGGTCGATTTGAAAAAATATCTTTTTGAACTTTAATCGGAGGGAAATATGGTACAGGTTTTATACAATCCGCTTTCGAATAACGGAAAAGGCGGGGAAGCGGTGGAAAAGCTCACGCCTCTTTTCCCCGATAAAAAGGTCGCTTTTTCGGATATCACCGAAATTGACGGTATAAAAAATTTCATTTCAAAGCTCGATAAAGACGATAAACTTATCATTACGGGCGGCGACGGAACGATAAATCATTTTATAAACGACCTTGACGGCGTTTGCCCCGACAGAGATGTTTTGTATTATCCGATGGGTTCGGGCAACGACTTCTTTAACGACATCAAAGAAAAGGCGAAAAACGGATTTATCCGTCTGAACGAATACTTAAAAGACCTTCCCGTAATTACCGTTAAAGGCAGAAAATCATTTTTCCTTAACGGAATAGGTTACGGAATCGACGGCTATTGCTGCGAAGAAGGCGACAGACAGCGTGCACGCTCGACAAAAAAGATAAATTACACCGCGATTGCCCTTAAAGGTCTTCTGTTTGTCTATCATCCGACAAATGCGACGATAACCGTTGACGGCGAAGAGCATAAATTCGGAAGAGTTTTCCTTGCTCCGACAATGAACGGCAGATTTTTCGGCGGCGGAATGATGATAGCTCCCGAACAGGACAGACTCAACAAAGAAAGAACCGTTACCGTTGCGGTTGCCCATGACACGAACAGATTCAATATCCTGCGTGTTTTTCCGTCGATTTTCAAGGGAATGCATGTCAAATACAAGAAGATTTTTACCTCTTTTGTCGGAAAGGATATCACCGTAAAATTCGACCGTCCGACAGCTCTCCAGATAGACGGAGAGACCGTTACGGGCGTTTCGGAATATTCCGTAAAAGCGGGAAAACTTATGAAAGACAGAGAAAAACCGCTTCTTCTTGTCTGAAAACCGTAAACCTCGATTTACTTCGGGGTTTTTTTGTTGAATATCGGCTTGATTTTCACAATTTATTATGCTATACTGTGTTGCGTGAATACAGAAAAAGGGGATTTATTATGCGTATAGTAGTTGCCGGATGCGGAAAAATAGGCGTCTCGGTTATCGCAAGTCTTGCGGCGGAAGGTCACGACGTTGTTGCCGTCGATTCCGACGCTGCGGTAGTGGACGAAATAAACAATATTTACGACATTATCGGAGTTATCGGAAACTCCGTCGACTGCGACGTTTTGTCGGAAGCCGAGGTTTCGCGTGCCGAAATGTTTATCGCGACGACGGGTTCTGACGAACTCAACATGTTAAGCTGCTTTCTTGCAAGAAAAATGGGAGCAAAACATACCGTCGCCCGCATAAGAAACCCCGAATATAACGATAAGAGCCTCGGATTTATGCGTCACGAATTGGGTCTTTCCCTTGCCATAAATCCCGAACGCCTTGCAGCCCAGGAGCTTTTCAACGTGTTAAAGCTTCCCTATGCCGCAAAGATAGAAACATTCTCCCGCGGAAACTTCGAAATGGTCGAAATAAAACTGCGTAAAGACAGCCCGCTCTGCGGTAAAAGCCTTGCGGAACTCCGCGGAAAATATAAATCGAATTTTATAATCTGCACCGTCCAAAGAGGAAAAGATGTTTATATCCCCGACGGAACCTTTATTTTAACGGAGGGCGACAAAGTCGGAATTACCGCGTCTCCCGTCGAGATAGGCAGGTTCTTCAAGGAACTCGGAATAATGCAGAAACAGGCGAAAAACATAATTCTTTTAGGCGGAAGCCGAATCGCCTATTACCTTGCGAAAATGCTTACTTCGAGCGGAAGCAGCGTTAAAATTATCGAACAGGATAAGGCTCTCTGCGACGAAATCTGCGAGGGTGTTCCGAAAGCTTTGGTTATCCATGCGGACGGAGCTCAGCAGGAAGTTCTTCTCGAAGAGGGACTCAAAAACTGCGACGCATTCGTCACCCTTACCGGAAACGACGAATCAAATGTCCTGCTTTCGATTTTTGCGTCGTCCCAGAATGTTCCTAAGGTAATCGCGAAAATAAGCCGTACCGAGCTTGAAGGCATGGCTGAAAATTTAGGACTCGACTGCGTTGTTTCTCCGAGAAAAACGGTCGCCGACATTATCGTAAGATATGCCCGTGCCCTTAAAAATTCGCTCGGAAGCAAGGTCGAAACGCTTTATAAACTTGCCGACGGAGCAGCCGAAGCTCTCGAATTCACCGTCGGACAGGACTTCCGTTCGGGCGGCGTTCCTCTTAAAGATTTGCAGTTGAAGTCAAGTATCCTTATTGCGGGAATTATCCGCGGCAGAAAGCCCATTGTGCCGACAGGCGACGATGTTATCCTGCCGGGCGACAGCGTCGTCGTTATCTCCGCAAAACACAGACTTGACGACCTTTCCGATATTTTGAAATAGTTCGGGAGGTTTTGTATGAATCGCAAAATGATTTCTTATACCGTCGGAAAAATCACGGCTCTTGAAGCAATTCTTTTGCTGCTGCCGGCGGCTGTCGCTTTGTATTACCGCGAAAGCTGCATTTTTCCGATACTTATATC
>CAKSPP010000188.1 GCA_934481505.1 uncultured Eubacteriales bacterium | reverse complement strand
CATTACACCACGGCATATGACCTTGCTCTGATTGCAGCCGAAGCTCTTAAAAACGAGACTTTTGCGAAAATCGTATCTACAAGAGAAAAAACGCTTTCATATAAAAAACTGACTATACGAAATTCAAATAAACTTCTTGAAGACGAACTTTTTACCGGCGTGAAAACGGGATTTACAAAATCCGCCGGCAGATGTCTTGTCTCTTCCGCAAAAAAGGACGGCGTTACCCTTGTCTGTGTGACAATGAAAGATCCCGATGATTGGAGAGACCACAAAGAAATAATGAGCGAGGGGCTTTCAAGGGTTTCTTCTTTTGTTTTGTATAAAACGGGTGAATTTGCGGAAAAAAGTCCTCTTTTAGGCGGAAAAACGGACGGGATTTATACGAATATAAAAGAAATAACGGGAAGCATAATAGACGGAGAAAGGTGCGAATATACAGTTATTCCGAAATTTTATCCCGTAATTTTCGCACCCGCAAAGAAATATTCCGCAGGCGGTTATCTTGAAATCAAGTGCGGTGATTTTACCGTCGGAAAAATACCTCTCTGTCTTTCGGAAACGGTGGAAACATCGGAAGAACTCGGCGGTTTTGAGCTTTTTTCATACAATTTGCGAAAATTATTGAAAACGCTATTGTAAAATCCGATAAATTATGTTAAACTCATGTATAAAATAATTTATCGGAGTTATAAATGAGAATTCAGAAATTCATAGCGGAATGCGGCGTCTGTTCGAGAAGAGCTGCGGAAGAACTTGTCCGTGCGGGGCAGATAACCGTAAACGGAAAACCTGCCGAAATAGGTCAGGATATCGACCCCGAAAACGACAGGGTGTCTTACGGCAAAAAAAGACTTCATCTTAAAGTGTGCGATAAACAGTATTTTGCGTTTTATAAGCCGAGAGGCGTTATAACATCAATGAAAGCCCAGGACGACAGAAGCGTTGTCGCCGAGCTTATTCACGGTATAAAAGGCAGGGTCTATCCCGTCGGACGTCTCGACAGAGACAGCGAAGGGCTTCTTCTGCTTACCGACGACGGAAATCTCGCACAGAGACTTTCGCATCCGAGCCACCATATTCCGAAAACATACAGAGTAACGGTAAAAGGAAATCCGTCGGACGAGATTCTCGATAAGCTCCGTTCGGGCGTGACTCTTGACGACGGGGACGTAACATCTCACGCTGATGTTGTTATCCATTCGCAGACCGAAGAAAAAACGGTTCTCCATATCACTCTTTACGAGGGCAAAAACCGTCAGATAAGAAGAATGTGCGACGCCGTAGGCCTCGAAATTATGCTTCTTAAAAGAATTGCAGTCGGCGATGTCTCGGTCGGCAGGCTTAAACCCGGAGAATACAGACCGCTTTCCCATTCGGAAATTTCAAAACTCTGTTCCGCCGTCGGACTTCCGACGCCCGCTTTCAAGCGTAAGGACGGGGAAGAGCGGAGAGAATACGCAAGAAAAAAGACCGGCAACAAGACAAAACATCAGGTGCGTTTTGAAAAACAGATGAAAAAATACGCCGGCGACCTTAAAAAGAAAAGATAAAAGAAAAATCCCACAATAAAGAGAAAATCCCACGATTGTGGGATTTTTTTAATATTCGGAAAGAGTTTTTATAAGAGGTTCGAAATTAAGACCGTATTGACCTTTTGTTTCGGTGTGTTTAATACATTCGTAAGTAAAGGTGTCCGCCGCGGAAATTGCTTTTTCGGTTTTTTTGCCGGACATCAACATTCCGCAGAGAACCGAAGCGAAAACGTCGCCGCCGCCGTGGAGCATTGCGTTTACAAACGGGTGAGAAGTCTCAAAGAAAGTTCCCGTTTCGAAATTGCGGTAAAGGGTTTTAATTTTGTCGTCAGAGGTTCTTATTCCCGTAATGACCGCCGCTTTTATTCCTGCGGCTTTTATTCCGTCAAAACATCTGTCGGTTTCTGCGTCTGTCGGAATTTCGGAATATTCAACTCCCGAAAGAAGGCATGCTTCGGTATAGTTCGGCGTTATGATATCCGCTTTTTTGCAGAGAAATTTCATTTTTTCGGCAAAGGAAGAATCAAACCCTGCGTAAAGTTTTCCCGAATCCGCCATGACGGGGTCGACGATAACAAACGCCCCTTTGTTTTTATCTATTGCCGAAGAACATATTTCTATCTGATCGGCGTTCCCGAGGTAACCCGTGAAAATGCAGTCAAACCCGATTTTTTCTCTTTCCCAGTGGTCGGTTATTTTTTTCATCTCGTCGGTCATGTCGAGAAACGAATATCCCGAAAACCCGCCGGTGTGGGTTGAGAGAATTGCCGTCGGCAGAACCGTACATTCGATTCCGAGAGCCGAAACTATCGGCAAAACGACCGTGAGGGAGCATTTTCCGAAACAGGATATATCATTTACCGCGAGAACTCTTTTTTGTGTGTTTTTCATATTTTGAAAGCCGCCAACAGCGGGGCTACCGAAATTATTGCGAGAATTATTGCCGCAGCAACGAGAACTATTCTTCTTATCAAATCCATTTTCCGATATCTCCGTTTTTTTTGTAATTATATCAGATCAAACGGCGGATGTCAAGAAATTTTGAGAAATACATTCGGCATATTCGGCGAGAAATTCCGGGCTTTTTGAGGTTTTTTCTCCGTATTCGAGAAGAGAAAACCAAAGGGTGTCGGCGTCTTTTCTCTTTGCGGAAATACGGAAAGATATGTAATATTCCCCGGCGTAGTAATAGAGTTTGCAGGTGATGGGAAAAGAAGAAAATCTCGACAGAAGAAAAACCGCGTCGATTACCGCGTCGCAATCCCTCAAAACGGCGGTTCCCTCAAAGGTTCTTATGTCGTTTATTTCGGCAGGGATTTTGCTCAGGTAAAGAG
>CAKSPP010000187.1 GCA_934481505.1 uncultured Eubacteriales bacterium | reverse complement strand
GAAATTTTCGGTTTGCTGTGTTAAAATCTGTATATAAATAAAGAACCGGAGGAACGATATGGATAAGATACAAATGAAAACGCCGCTCGTCGAAATGGATGGCGACGAAATGACAAGAATCGTTTGGCGATGGATAAAAGAAATGCTTCTTGAACCGTATATAGACCTGAAAACCGAATACTACGATCTCGGCCTCGAAAACAGAAACGCGACCGACGACAAAGTAACGGTTGATTCCGCTCTCGCGACGAAAAAATACGGCGTTGCGGTAAAATGTGCGACAATCACCCCGAACGCCGACAGAATGAAAGAATACAATCTCAAAGAGATGTGGAAGAGCCCGAACGGAACGATAAGAGCGATTCTCGACGGAACCGTTTTCAGAACGCCCATTCTTGTCGACGGAATAACCCCGTTTGTTCCGACATGGGAAAAGCCGATAACAATAGCCCGTCACGCTTACGGCGATATATATAAGGCAAGCGAAACGAAAGTTCCGGCAGGAGCAAAAGCCGAAATTCTCGTAACGAAAAAAGACGGCTCAACCGAAAAAGTTCTCATTCACGATTTCGACAGTGCGGGAATCGTCATGGGTATGCACAATATTGATAAGAGCATTGAATCTTTTGCTCACAGCTGTTTCAAATTCGCACTTGATAAAAAACAGGATCTCTGGTTCTCCGCAAAAGATACTATTTCGAAGACCTACGACCACCGTTTCAAAGATATTTTTGCAGAAATCTACGAAAAAGACTACAAGGCAAAATTCGAAGAAGCGGGAATTGAGTATTTCTACACCCTTATCGACGATGCCGTTGCAAGAGTTATCCGTTCGAAAGGCGGATTTATCTGGGCTTGCAAAAACTACGACGGAGACGTTATGAGCGACATGATAGCCACCGCATTCGGAGACCTCGCGATGATGACTTCGGTTCTTGTCTCCCCCGAGGGCTATTATGAATATGAAGCGGCTCACGGAACGGTAACCCGCCACTATTACAGATATCTTAAAGGCGAAAAGGTTTCGACAAACTCCATTGCAACGATATTCGCTTGGACGGGTGCTTTGAGAAAAAGAGGAGAACTCGACGACATTCCCGAACTCTGCAACTTTGCGGACAAACTCGAAAGAGCCTGCATTGAGACTATTGAAAGCGGAACAATGACTCAGAGTCTCGCAAACCTTTCGACGATAGAAAACAAAAAAATCGTTGACGGCGAAGGACTTCTTGCCGCAATAAAAGAAAGACTTGACAAAATTCTTTAAGGAAAGAGGAAGATATATGAAAAAACCGGTAGTTCTTATAGTAATGGACGGTGTGGGTGAAAATCCCTCGAAATACGGCAACTCCGTTGTTTCGGCATACACCCCGACCCTTGATATGCTCAAATCCGCATATCCCTATACACAGATAAAAGCACACGGCGTCGCGGTCGGACTTCCGACAGACGAAGATATGGGAAACAGCGAAGTCGGACACAACGCTCTCGGCTGCGGACAGATTTATTCGCAGGGTGCAAAGCTCGTAAACGAATCTATCGAAAACGGAAAACTTTACACCTCCGACACTTGGAGAGAAATCGTTTCGAACTGCGATAAAAACAATTCAACTCTGCATTTCCTCGGTCTTCTTTCCGACGGAAACGTTCACTCCAACATAAAACACCTTATCGCAATGCTCAAAGAGACTAAAAAAGAGGGCGTAAAGAAAGTAAGAATTCACATTCTTCTCGACGGAAGAGATGTTCCCGCAACCTCCGCTCCGATTTACGTCGAACAGCTCGAAAATGTTATAAAAGAGCTTAACGACAGCACTTTCGACGCAGCAATCGCTTCCGGCGGCGGAAGAATGAAGATAACCATGGACCGTTACGAAGCAAACTGGGCAATGGTTGACCTCGGCTGGCAGACACATGTTCTCGGCGAAGGCAGACAGTTTGCGTCCGCAATGGAAGCAATCAACATTTTAAGAGAGGAAACCGGAGCAATCGACCAGGATCTTCCCCCGTTCGTTATCGCAAAAGACGGCAAGCCCGTCGGAACAATCGAAGACGGCGACAGCGTTGTTCTCTTTAATTTCAGAGGCGACCGTGCAATCGAAATTTCGAAAGCATTTGAATATGAGACCGTACCTTTCGACAGGAAGAGAGTTCCGAAAGTCGTATATGCAGGCATGCTCCAATATGACGGAGACCTTAAAATCCCGACAAAATATCTCGTAAGCCCCCCGGACATCAGAAATACCCTTTCCGAATTGCTCGTAAAGAACAATATAAAGGAATATGCGGTATCCGAAACCCAGAAATACGGTCACGTCACATACTTCTGGAACGGAAACAGAAGCGACAAATTCAGCGAGGAACTTGAAGTTTTCGAAGAAGTTCCGTCTGATGTCGTTCCTTTCGAACAGCGTCCTTATATGAAGGCGGCGGAAGTTACAGATAAGATAATCGAAGCCATTGAAAGCCATGAATACGGATTTATCAGAGCAAACTACCCGAACGGCGACATGGTCGGACACACCGGTGTTTTCGCAGCGGCACAGATTGCGGTCGAAATGGTTGACCTCAGCCTTGCAAGAGTTCTCGAAGTCGCAAAGAAAGAAAACGTATATGTTATCATAACAGCTGACCACGGCAACGCCGACGAAATGTATGAAAAGGCAAAAGCAGGTCAGATGCCGAAGCCGAAAACCTCCCACACCTTAAATCCCGTTCCGTTTATCATTTTCGATCCCGAAAAATCGAAGATAAAGATAAAAGACGGAAATTTCGGACTTGCAAACGTCGCGGGAACCGTCGCAAAACTCCTCGAACTCGAAGCTCCCGAAATGTGGGAACCCTCGATAATAGAATAAAATTTATACCC
>CAKSPP010000186.1 GCA_934481505.1 uncultured Eubacteriales bacterium | reverse complement strand
TCCATAAGCTGCTTCGTGACGGGATATTCGTCGTTTATAATAACATCGTCGCCGTACATTACAACAAACGGTTCGTCGCCCGTGAAGTTTCTTGCCATTCTTACGGCGTCGCCCGTTCCCGTGATATCCTTCTGTCTGACATACATGATGTTTGCCATGTCGGAAATTCTTTTGACTTCGTTATAAGCCGCTGTCTTTCCGCCTTTGAGAAGTCTTTCTTCAAGTTCGGGAGCGTTGTCGAAATGGTCTTCGATAAGCGTTTTTCCTCTTGAAATAACTATGAGGATATCTTTTATTCCGCTTTTTACAAGCTCCTCAATGTGGTGTTGAAGTGCAGGCTTGTCCACTATCGGATAGAGTTCCTTGGGAACCGATTTTGTCGCCGGAAGCATTCTTGTTCCGAGTCCTGCCGCCAGAATAACAGCCTTTTTAATCTCCATTTTACTTTTCCTCTCAGATTACATTCGTTCAAGTCCGAGACCTTCGGTCATAAACCTGTCGAACGCTTTCTGTCCTTTTTCATTATTTTTGAAAACTGCCGTATATTCAAGTATTTGCTCGCAAATACCGTTGACCTTCATTGTGACCGCTTTTGCGGCTTCTTCTTTGGAAAGAGATGAGCCGTGTTCGGAAAGAAGCTCCGAAATCATTCCTCTGTGCTTGTAAACGGAAGAATTTTCGTCGGAAAGCGATTTGTCGTCCGCTTTTCTTTCTCCGGTAAGGAATTCTTCAACTTCTTCAAGCTCTTTTTTCAGTCTGCCGGGAAGAATGAAAAGTCCCATTACTTCGATAATTCCGATACCTTCTTTTTTGATGTTGTGAAGTCTTTCTTCGGGGTGGAAAATTCCATAGGGACGGCGTTCGTCGGTTCTGTTGTTGCGGAGAATCATATCCATGATATAAACGCCGTTTTCTTTTCTTGCAATCGGGGTTATTGCGTTGTGTTCGGCGGTCGTTTTTGCGATTATTTCAACGCTTTCGTCCGACCATCCTTTCCATGCCGAAAGGACTCTCGTTGCCGCCGCGTGAACTTTTTCTTCGGATTTTCCCGAAATTCTTACGACGCTGTTATACCAGTTTACGATTTCGATTTTTACTTCGGGGAAGTTTTTGGAGGAATATTCCGCACGGGTTCCGACATCGAACATCGGAAGAACTTTTCCGCCGCCCTGGTAATGGTCGTGAGTCAGAATTGAGCCTCCGACAATAGGCAATGCGGCGTTTGAACCCAAGAAATAATGCGGATATTTATCGGTAAATTCGAGAAGTCTTTTAAGAGACGCTTCACAGACGGTCATCGGCCTGTGCTCGTCAGAAAAGACTATGATATGCTTTGTGTAATACTGATAAGGCGAAAACTGTAAATGCCAGCTTTCGTTTGTCAAAGTTACGGGAACGAAACGCAGAGTCTGTCTTGCCGGGTGATTTAAGTTTCCTGCGTATCCAAGGTTTGACGGACAGAGCATACATGCGGGGTATCCGCTTTTCGGCTGCTTTAACGCAAGAGCGATCTGCTTCGGGTCTTTTTCGGGCTTTGAAAGATTGATGGTGACCTCAATATCGCCGAATTTTCCGCTGTGTCTCCATTTGATATTTTTGTTTATGTCGCACATACGGAGGTAATCGTTGTTTTTTGAAAGTTCGTAAAGCCAATCCGTTGCGGCTTCAACACCCGATTCTCCTTTTATTTTTTCGAACTCTGCGGTGACAGCCGACGGCATCGGGGTCACAAGCCCCATCATCTTTGTTTCGAAAAGAATTCTTTCTTCGGGAGTTGTTATTCCTTTTTCGATCGCATAGTCGACAAGTACGTCGATAACTTCCGTCTGAACATCCGAATATTCGGGAGTCTCCGCTGCGGGCGAGGGAAGCGAAAGCAAATCAAGAAGTGCGTTCAGAATATAAATTCTGTCTTCCGCTTTAAGCGAAAGTTTGCTTTCCGCGTGTTTTAAGAGTTGGTTTACTGCAATTTGTGCTCTTTCCGTTGTCATCATATCTTCTCCTTGAATTTATTTGAATAGTGTCAGGTCTTTCTTGAAAAATTTTTCTCTGGTTATGAAATATCCCGTATCGTTGCCGCAAAGTTCTCTGAATGCTGTAATGACAAGTAACGGTTTTATCGCTCTTTCGTTTCCGGCAGGCAAAGTCAATGTGACTTTATCTTTTTCGGCTTTTATGTTTTTCATTTCTTCGCGAAGATCTATTTCTTCTTCGCTGCGTTTTGTTTTTCTTATGACGGGGATTTTATCCCTCTTGAAAAATTCGGCGAATTCTTCCCTGAATTCTTCGTCTACCGAGAAAGTGAATTCCGCAAACGCAATATCGTTAAGGGAAGTGTCGGTTTCGTAAACATCAGAAACGCCGAGATCTTCGGGTAAGGCTTTTGAAAGTCTTTCTTTTATTTCTTCGACCGCCATTCTGTTTTCGGGGTCGGGTTTTATATCGAACATCTCGGTAACGCTGTTTACTCCGACGGGCAGGGGAGACGCAAAGCAAAGATATGGGTGCGGGTTGAAGCCCTCGGTATACCAAAGCGGAATTTGTGCTCTTGTCAAGGCTCTCTGCATGGTTCTTTGCAAATCAAGGTGCGAAATATAACGGAGATATCCTGTTTTTCTGAAAACTATTCTTATCATTTGCAGACATCCCCCTTACATATACGGGTAATTCCGCAGCCCGCACATTTAATTTTGCAGGAGGGCGTCGTCTGTTCGGCGTAAGCTTTTTCTCTTTCTTTTTTGAAAAATGCCTTTGTAACGCCGATATCTATGACTTCCCACGGGAGAGCCGCTTCAATATCGCGTTTCCCTGTGAATTCTTTTGCGGTAAGTCCGTTTTCTGCAAGACATTCGAGCCATCTTTCATAGTTGAAATGCTCGTCCCACGC
>CAKSPP010000185.1 GCA_934481505.1 uncultured Eubacteriales bacterium | reverse complement strand
CTTTTCCCAAGGAACAAACAACTGATCGTCAAAAGAGACAAAAAGATCCTTGATATCGGTAAGTTTTACAAGCTCGGTCGACTCGTCTCCGTAGGTAATGCGGAGAATGACATCGCAGTTTGCCCATTTTTCATAGACATACCTATTTTCGGACATTTCATAGCCGCCGCATTTCTCATAGAACTCTATCTTGCCGGAAACATATTCGAGACCGACAATAGTATCTGCGGTTATGACAAGCGGAATTCTGACAGACTTTCCGAGATACGAAACTTCGATATATTCCCAATAATCGTGAATGCCGGTTACTTCGAAAGGCTGACCGTCAAGACCGCTGCCGAAAACTCCCAATTTCTGAGTTCCGTCTTTATAAGTTACGCGGAAGACAAGATCGGAAATCTGGCTTTCGATATAGGGGAAATATCTGCTGAGAGAGTGGAGTGTTGCGGTTCCCGAAACAAGTTCGAGAGACGCAACGGGAGATTCGATAATCGTTACGGGGACTTTCGTCGAAACGGAGCCTACCGATGCGGTAAGATAATTTTCTTTACCGCGAAGCCACGGATCTTCATGCTGATTATCGGAAGTCGAAATATAATAATCGCCAAAGCTTTGGGTACCGCCGACCGTAATGCTGTGGCCGTCCTTATATGTTATCTTGAATTTAAGATCGGATATATAGGACTGATAATTGTAATAGAAAGTGCCTGTGATGTCCGACCAGCCGTCGGTGTTTTCGATAATGGTAATTCCGTCGGAAACAAGCTCGACAGACGCTATCGGGAATTCTTCTATTGTTACGGGGACTTCGGTCGTCGCTCCGAGATAAGAAACTGTAAAGGAATTGTTTTCACCCTTTCTCCACGGTTTTTCACGCTGTCCGGAAACATCAAAGGTGAAAGAATATTTGCCGGAATCGCTTGTGAACGGCAGAACTTCGGAAGTGCCGTCTTTATAGGTAACCTTGAAACTTAAATCTTCAAGATTATAAGAATATATGCTGTAAAAATAGAATTCATTGCCGGAATTATCGGTGGTGAAATAACCGCCGTTATTTTCTGTAAATGTAAGCCCCTCGGACGCAAGTTCTATTTTTTCGACAGGGCTTTCTATTACCGTTACGGGGACTCTGACTGCCGGCAAATCGAGATATTTTATTTCGCAATAGTTATCCGTTCCGAGTTTGTAATGTTCGGAATACTGATAATGAATAACGGAGAATATCGTATTTTCAATCGGAGGTTCAGCCGCAGTAACGGTTTCTTCGGTTCCGTCTTTATAATAAAGTTTAATTTTGATTTCGTTCCTTCTTGCGGAAACATCATAAACAAAGAAGCGTTCGGTTAACCCTGTCAGGGTGTTTGTTCCGGTTACGAATTCGCCGTCGTAACCCTCAATAAAGACAAGAGGATCGGAAACTATTTCAATTCTTTCTATCGGGTTTTCGTAAACCGTAACGGGGACGGTAATCGAAACGCCCGCAAATTTCAGAGTAAGGCTGTTTTCGCCGACAACCCAAGGATTGTCATAGCGGTCGTCGACATATTCTATTCTGTTTCCGTCGCAATCTTCAAAATAAGAAATATCTTGGGTGCTGCCGTCCTTAAAGTGAATACGGAATTCCGAATTCATAAGAATATCAAAGATATCGGCATTAACACCGTAGCAGGAAAGCGGCTCGGAGATAAGCTCGAAAGATTCGACATTTGTGCTCTTGATAATTACGGGAATGTCGCAGTCCGCACCGAAATAGCTTATCGTAAAGTTATGAGTTTCATTTACTTTCCACGGATTTGTATACTGATCGGAAGTGTAGGTTATATCGGAACGGATATCGGAGAATTTCACCTGATTGAAGTAACCCGCTTTATAGTCGATCATAAAGTAAACATCTTCAAGTTTATCATACGGCAAATTGTAAATAAAGCTGCCGTTTTCATAATAACCGTTTGTGTTTTCGGTAATTTCGATAGGCTCGTCGAAAAATGTATAAATTCTCGAAACGGAGCTTTCGTTTACGGTTACAGTGATATCGGTAGACTTCCCGAGGTATGTTACGGTCAAGAAATTCCAGCCGTCGACCGTCCAATGGTTTTCAAGCTGGCTGTTGACATAAGCAAAACGGTTGCTGTCACCGTAACGAATGTCGGTATAAGTTCCGTCGGTATAAGTTATCCTGAAAATGAAGTTGTTTATTCCGAACATCGCGGGTTCATAGTAATAATACTGTTTTCCGAGTTTGTCGGTTTTCATAAATCCGCCGACATTTTCGGTAAGGAAAACGCTTCCTTCAAGAAGGTCTATCGAAGCAATATTGTTTTCAACAATTCTTACGGGGATTTTTACCGACGCACCGAAAACAGACGCCGTTACATAATAGGTATTTCCGACAGTCCACGGATTTTCGTCCTGATCGTCGGCTTTGTAGATAGTTCTTCCGTCAACGGTTTCATTAAGGTTCGCGATTTTCGAAATGCCGTTTTTGTAGTTTATTTTTATCTGAATTTTATCTTCGTCGCAATTTTGCAGATAATAGTGGAAATCATCGCCGACCGTATAACCGTTTGTATTTTCGTAAAGAGTATATCCGTCCGAAATAAGTTCGAGCGACTCGACGGGCGTTTCGGCAATTTCAACGGGGACGCTGACCGTCGCACCGATATAGCTTACGGTAAAGGAATTTTCTTTTCCCGCAGCCCAATGTTCGGTCTGCTGAATTACGGAATAGTCAGCCTGAATCTGACGGTCTCTGATCGTATTGAAAATTCTGCCGGTTTCGGTCGTTCCGTCTTTATATGTAATCTTAAATTGCAGTTTATTTCTGTCGGTTTCGGGTAAGGTATAATAAAAATAGCTGTTGCCGGAGGTATCGTTCTGAAAATATCCGTCGGCATTTTCATAAAGAATAATGC
>CAKSPP010000184.1 GCA_934481505.1 uncultured Eubacteriales bacterium | reverse complement strand
CATTTATAGTAAACTCCGAAAGTGCATATGCACGCGGCAGAAAAATTGCGGAAAAATTAAAGGATAACATTCCCCGTCAGCTTTTCGAAGTTCCCGTCCAGGCGTGTATCGGCGGCAAAATCATTGCCCGCGAAACCGTCAAGGCATGGAGAAAAGACGTTCTTGCGAAATGTTACGGGGGCGACATAACCCGTAAAAAGAAGCTTCTCGAAAAACAGAAAGAGGGCAAAAAGCGTATGCGTAAGCTCGGCTCTGTCGAAGTTCCGCAGGAAGCGTTTATGGCGGTGCTCAAACTCGATGAAGACTGATTTCGGGATATATATCCACATCCCCTTTTGCTCGTCGAAATGTTCCTACTGCAATTTTTATTCCCGCGTTTCGTCGCCGCAAATAAGGGAAGACTATGTTTCGGCTCTTTGCCGTGAAACAGAAAAATATAAGGGAAGACCGTCTCCGAAAACCGTTTATATCGGCGGAGGCACCCCCTCTCTTTTAACCCCCGAAGAGCTTCTGAAAATTCACAAGTCGCTGGGTATGGCGTTCGACCTTTCGAAAGTCGAAGAATTCACCGTTGAAACAAACCCCGAAAGCACGACCGAGGAATTTTTGTCGGCGTTTATTTCCTGCGGCGGAAACAGAGTTTCGATAGGCGTTCAGTCTTTTGACGACGGTGAACTTTCGCTTTGCGGCAGAAAGCACACCGCGGCGGAAGCGGAAAAAGCGATTGAAAAAATCCAAAAATCGGGAATAGACAATATTTCCGCCGACTTTATAATGGGGCTTCCGTCCCAGACCGAAAAGTCGCTTCTCTCGTCTCTCGGAAAAGCCGCAGACCTTGAAATTCCGCATATTTCGGCGTATATTCTCAAAGTCGAAGAAAACACGGTTTTTTCAAAAAAAGGGATAAAAGAACCCGACGAAGACAGGGCGGCGGAAATGTATCTTGCGGCGTCCGACTTCCTTTCGGAACGCGGCTATGAGCATTACGAAATTTCGAATTTTGCAAAAAACGGCAAAAAGGCCCTGCATAATTCTTCATACTGGCAGGGCAAAAATTATATTGCGTTCGGGGCGGGAGCTTACGGTTTTGAAGATAATATCCGCTACCACATTTCGCCCGATATAAACGCTTTTATTTCGGGAAACGCCGAGAAAATAACAGATGAAATTCTTTCGGACGGAGACATGGCGGAAGAATATTTTCTTCTGTCGCTTCGGACGTCCGACGGAATTCTCAAAGCAAAAATGAACCCCGAGATGATAGATTTCGCCGCAAAACTCGAAAAAACGGGACTCGGCAAATTCACCGAAAAATCTTTTGCCCTTACCCCGAAAGGTTTTCTTGTTTCAAATGAAATAATCTCGGATTTTATAGATATGATCTGACCGCAGTTTTTGTCTGCGGTCTTTTTTTTGTCGGCGACGGTTTTTGACAGCGGGAAAATGTGAAAAATCGGTGATTGAGATTTTTAAGAATATGTGAAATTACGGTTGACAATACGGCTTTTTTTTAGTAGAATATATTCGGGTATATCATAATTACGGGGTAGAAAAAATGAAACTGCTTATTCTTTCCTGCAACACCGGCGGCGGACACAACACCGCGGCTTACGCAATAAAAGCAGCTGCCGAAAAAATGGGACACGAAGCGGAAGTCAAAGACTATCTTTTGCTCGCGGGCGAAAAGACGAGCAAAAGGCTCAGTTCCCTTTATATCAACACGGCCAAATACACTCCTCATCTTTTCGGGGCGGTCTATAATCTCGGACAGGGCGTAAGCTATCTTCCGGGAATGTCCCCGATTTATTATGCGAATAAAGGACTCGGCTTAAAACTCAAAAAATATATCGACGACAACGGTTTTGACGTCGTTGCGGCAACCCACCTTTACCCCGCCGAAGCACTGACCTTTCTTAAAAAACACAGAATTCACATTCCCCCGACGATTGCAGTCGCAACCGACTACACCTGTATTCCTTTCTGGAACGAAATTCAGTGCGACGCGTATATTTCCCCGCACGAAAGTCTTCGCCGCGAATATATAAAGAGAAATCTGCCGGGAGATAAGATATATTCTTACGGAATTCCCGTCGACGGCAGCTTTTCGACAGAAAAACGCGGTCCCGAAGCAAAGAAAAAACTCGGTTTTGACCCTGACAAGCCCCTTTACCTTATAATGGGCGGCAGCATGGGGTTCGGAAGAATTCCGCTTTTCACAAAGCTGCTTTATAAATACGCCGGAGACTGCCAGATTGCGGTTATCTGCGGAAGCAACGCCGCAATGAAAGAAAAACTCGACAAAATGTTTGCAAATAATAAAGACGTCCGCATAATCGGCTTTACAAAAGCGGTCGCCGACTATATGGCGGCGTGCGACGTCGTTTACACTAAACCCGGAGGACTTTCGTCGACCGAAGCTCTTGTTTCAAGAGTCCCGACAATTCACACAGCCCCCATTCCCGGCTGCGAGACCCGCAACTACCGTTTCTTCGGAAAACAGTCTATTTCGCTTCACGCAAGCAATATGGTAACGCAGATATTATACGGCAAAATGCTTGTCGAAAATAAAGAAAAACGCAGAAAAATGCTTGACAGTCAGCAGGAAAACGCAAAGCCCGACGCCGCGTCGAATATCGTAAGGCTTGCGGAAAAAATGCTTGAAATTTCAAAGGGAGAAAACCGATGAGGCTTTTTTACTATATATTCTTCACCGTCGTCGGCTATCTTTCGGGAAGTATTCTCTGGTCGAAAATTATTGCGAAACTTTTTTTCAAGCACGATATCGTTTCGGAAAACGCGGACGGAAACCCCGGTGCGTCAAATGTCTTCAAATCCTGCGGGCTTGTCGGAGGAATGACCGCCCTTGTTTTCGATATTGCAAAGGGCTTCCTTCCTGTTTATTTTTCTCTTTTCTTTGTC
>CAKSPP010000183.1 GCA_934481505.1 uncultured Eubacteriales bacterium | reverse complement strand
GCATGTATCCAATGTTGCGCAATCGAAGGGATACCATTGTGATAGAGCCAGTGGACGGACGTTTGAAAAAATACGACGTTCCCCTGTATCGGCGTGGTGAGGATTATGTTCTGCACAGAATTGTAAAAGTAAACAGTTGTTTACTTCAAGACCCGGATTTTTCCGAAATAATAGATACCGTAAGTGATTACATAAAAAAATACAATATTAAGCCCTATGATGAAGAGACTGGCATTGGTTATATAAGACATCTCTATTTAAGAAAAGCTCACTCTACGGGAGAAATCATGGTCTGCCTTGTGACAACGGGCAGCGGTCTTCCGCATAAAGAACAGTTTACTTCGGCGATAGCAAAAAACAAAAAAGTAAAAAGCATATATCTCAATATAAACAAACGCAGAGACAATGTAATTCTCGGCAGAGAATGTATTCTTATCTGGGGTTCGGAAACGATTACCGATATCCTCTGCGGGCTGAAATTCAAAATTTCTCCCCTTTCGTTTTACCAGACAAACAGCGAGCAAACCGAGCAGCTTTATAATTTTGTTACCGAAAGCGGTTTTCTGACGGAAAACGACATCTTGCTCGATGTCTGTTCCGGAATCGGAACGATAACACTTGCCGCGGCACAAAAGGTAAAACACGCTTACGGGGTCGAAATCGTTCGTTCGGCTGTCGAAAATGCGGTTGCGAACGCCTCGGTAAATAAAATTAAAAACGCGGATTTTTTCCTTTCGGATATGAGCAATATTTCCGAGCTTCGCGGCTTTTTCACGGCAGGACTACCGAATGTCATAACTCTTGATCCTCCGAGAAAGGGGCTTACCGAAGAAACGATAACCGCCCTGAAAGAATATCTTCCCGAAAAGCTCGTATATATTTCCTGCAATCCCGCGACCCAGGCAAGAGATATTCAGAGACTCAACGAAGGCGAAAAACTCTATGAAATCGAAAGAATTAAACCTTTCGATATGTTCCCGAGAACGGGGCATGTGGAGTGCGTTTGCTTTATGACTTTGATAAAAAATCAATGAGGAAATCAATATGAAAATCAAATTTTTACGCTTCCCCGATTTCAAGACGAAAACCGTAACTTTAAGCTACGACGACGGCGTTGAACAGGATATAAAACTTGTTGAAATGATGTCCGACTACGGTTTTAAGGGCACTTTTAACCTCAACAGCGGCTGTTTTGCAAAACCCGGAACAAAATATTCCGACGACACCGTTTACGACCGCAGACTGCCTGCCAAGGAAGCGATTTCTCTTTATAAAAAGCATAATATGGAAATAGCCTGCCATTCGCAGACGCATACATTCCTCGAAAGACTTCCCTCTTCTCTGGCTCTTGAGGAAATTCTTTCCGACCGATGTTGTCTCGAAAAGCTCGCAAAAACCCCAATTCACGGTCTTGCGTATCCGTTCGGAACCTATTCCGACGAAACTGTCGCGGCGTTAAAGGCTGCAGGCATATTCTATGCCCGTACCACCGCATCAAGCGGCAGGTTTTCCGTCCCGACCGACTGGTTAAGGCTTAATCCGACCTGTCACCACGGCGACGAAAATCTTTCAAAGCTGATTTCCGAATTCAAAGACGAAGACGTGGGTGCCGACCCGATGCTCTTCTATCTTTGGGGGCACAGTTACGAATTTGACGCCGACAAAAACTGGAATGTCATCGAAGACTTTTTCAAGTCGCTTTCTGACCGTGCCGACACATGGTACGCAACCAACATTGATATTTACAACTATGTAAGAGCCTATGAATCCCTCGATTTTACTCTCGATATGAACTATGTTCACAATCCGTCAGCTCTCGACGTTTATATTCTCGTCAAGGGCAATCATGTAAAAATTCCGAGAGGAAAAACCGTTAAAATTTAGGCTCGGAAGGAGATTCCGTGTTTAATAATATAAAAGAAGAAATAAATAATATAAAGGAAAGAGACCCTGCCGCAACCTCTTCCGCACAGGTTTTCTTTCTCTATTCGGGCTTCCGTGCCGTTATGTGGCACAGGGTTGCTCATTGGTTTTATAAAAGAAAACACTATTTTATTGCAAGATATATTTCGCAGAGGACAAGGCACAAAACAGGTATTGAAATCCACCCCGGAGCGACTATCGGCAAACGCTTTTTTATCGACCACGGCATGGGCGTTGTCATAGGCGAAACAACCGAAATCGGCGATGACTGCACGATTTATCAGGGAGTTACTCTCGGCGGTACCGGAAAAGACACCGGGAAACGCCACCCGACACTCGGAAACAATGTAATGGTCGGAGCAGGGGCAAAAGTTCTCGGACCTTTCAAGGTAGGAGACAATTCGAAAATTGCAGCAGGAGCCGTCGTTTTAAGCGAAGTTCCGCCAAACTCTACCGCCGTCGGAATTCCGGCAAAGGTAGTCAAAAAAGCGGAAACGGCAGTTCCGTCAAAGGATATGGACCAGATTCATATTCCCGACCCCACAGCAATCGAACTCGAAGAAATTCAGAAGAAAATCGAAGAACTCGAAAAGAAATAAATATTTTAAGAACCTCAGAAATGAGGTTCTTTTTTATGCAGGTATCCGTTTTTACAAAAAGCGACAGCGGATATCTGCTATATTATTTATAAAGGATGTGAAAGTATGGATTACCAAATAAATAACGGAACTTTAAGAATATATTTTTCGGGAGATATCGACCACCACAGTGCTGGAGAAATAAGAAAAGAAACGGACAAGCTTATATTGCAGTTCGACCCGAAAGAAGTCGTTCTGAATTTCAGGAGAGTGCAGTTCTGCGACAGCAGCGGAATTGCCGTGGTGCTCGGAAGATACAAGCTTTCAATCAAAGAAGGATTTTCGCTTGTTCTCGAAGAATTGCCGCTTTCCGTCGAAAACATATTCAGGCTCTCTAAAATCGACAATCTCGTCGAATTCAGGAAAAAGGAGAAACTCTCAAATGAAAAA
>CAKSPP010000182.1 GCA_934481505.1 uncultured Eubacteriales bacterium | reverse complement strand
CACTCTGCCTCTTCTTATCGCACGGGAAACCGCTTTGACGGCGGCGTCCTGTCCGACAACTCTCTTATGGAGGATTTCTTCCATTTTAAGAAGCTTTTCGCCCTCTTCTTCGGCAAGTTTTCTTACCGGAATACCTGTCATAAGCGAAACGACATCTTCAATATCGCCTTTTGTAAGTTCGAGCTTTTCGCCGGTGACTTTATCCGACCACTTCTTCTTCATTTCTTCGAGTTCGGAAGAAAGTTTCTTTTCTTCGTCACGGAGGCTTGCCGCTTTTTCAAATTCCTGTGCTCTTACCGCACTTTCTTTTTCGGCGGCGATTTTTGCGATCTCCGTTTCCTTTTCTTTAAGATCGGGAGGAGAAGTGAGGTTCTTTATTCTGATTTTAGAGGCTGCCTCATCCATAAGGTCGATTGCCTTATCGGGGAGGAATCTGTCCTGAATATATCTCTTCGAAAGAGAAACCGCGGCTTCAATCGCCTCGTCGGTAATCTTTACTTTGTGGTGAGCTTCGTATTTATCCCTTATGCCTTTGAGGATTTCGACAGCGTCCTCCTCGCTCGGTTCGGCAACGATTATCGGCTGGAATCTTCTTTCAAGGGCAGGGTCTTTTTCTATATATTTACGGTATTCGTTTATCGTTGTTGCACCGATAAGCTGAATTTCGCCTCTTGCAAGAGACGGTTTTAAGATGTTCGCCGCATCAACCGCTCCCTCGGCACTTCCCGCACCGACAAGGACGTGGATTTCATCGATAAAGAGGATGATGTTTCCCGACTTTATAACTTCGTCGAGAACCGTCTTCATTCTCTCTTCGAAATCGCCTCTGTATTTCGCACCGGCAATCATCGACGCGATATCAAGGGTTACTACTCTCTTGTTTTTAAGGGTTTCGGGGACAACTCCGTTGACGATATGCTGGGCAAGCCCCTCGGCTATCGCGGTTTTGCCGACGCCCGGTTCGCCTATAAGACAGGGGTTGTTTTTCGAACGACGCGAAAGAATCTGGATAACCCTCTGAATCTCTTCGTTTCTGCCGATAACCGGGTCGACTTTTCCTGCTTTCGCAAGAGCGGTAAGGTCTCTGCCGAAGCTGTCGAGGGTCGGAGTTTTTCCGCCCTTTACAGTTCCTTTTTCGGTTCTGCCGCCTCTTTCGGTATCGGGTCTTGCAACTCCCATTTTTTCGAGCATATCCGCGACTATTTCGTTAGGTTCGGCACCCTCCGAAAGGATTATATCCATAGCCTTTGAGTCGCTTTCTCTCAAAACGGAAATGAGAAGATGTTCCGTTCCGACAATTTTGCCGCCCATCGAATACGCTTCGTTTACGGCGTTCTGCAAAACTCTTTTCGTTCTCGGGGTCATATCCTGAACCGAGACATTGCCTTTTATTCCTCTGCCGATATCTTCGACTATCTGTTCTTCGACTGCGTCGGCAGTTATTCCCGATTTGTCGAGAGCGTATTTTGCGACGGTGTCGTCAACTCTGCAAAGACCGAGCAGCAAATGTTCGGTTCCGACATAACCGTGACCGAGCTCTGCGGCGGCGGAAACCGCCTCTTCTATTACGGCGTTTGCTTTTGCCGAGAAATTGCTGAATATCATCATAATAAATCCCTCCTTAACATGCGGAGATCTCTTTTCTCAAAGTCTCCGCTCTTGCCGCGTCACGGGTTCTTTCGTCCCCGCCGTCGGCGGTAAGCGTCATATTATACGGCTGAATACGGGTTTCGAGACTGTCGATTTTTTCGGTTGAAATATCGAAAAGTCCGTCCATGGCACCCATTCTGAGGTCGGAAAGAAGAGCCGTCGCTTCTTTCGACGAAATAATTCTTGCGTTGGTTAAAATTCCGTAGCTACGGAAGATTCTGTCTTCGATCGCGGGATTTTCAAGCAGCTTTTTACGCATTTCTTTTTCGCTCTTTTCAAGCTGTGAAAGCGTTCTCTTTATAAGCCCGATTATTTCTTTTTCGGAAACGCCGAGCGACACGCTGTTCGAAATCTGATAGATGTTTCCGTAAGCCTTTGAGCCTTCGCCGTAAAGTCCGCGGAAAGTAACGCCTATCTTCGAAAGAGAAGAAGAAACGCTTCCTATTTTTCCGCTTTCGGTAAGTGCCGGAAGATGAACCATAACCGAAACGCGAAGTGCTGTTCCGAGGTTTGTCGGGCAGCAGGTTAAATATCCGAGTTTTTCGGAAAAGGCGTAAGGGAACGCACCGTCGAACCAGTCGTCGACTTTTTTGGCTTTCTCGTAAAGTTTTTCGAGATCGCCGTCGGAAGACAAAGCCTGAATACGCAGGTGATCCTCTTCGTTTATCATTACCGAAAGTCTTTCGGAATGATTGACAAGCAACGCTTCGCCCTCTTTGTTTTCGGCAAATTCGGGGCTTATGGTGTGGTCTTCTATAAGAGCACCCGTATGCACGGGGTCGAGGCTTTCCATATCTATATAGTCGAGCATAAAGGGGTTATCCTTTTTAATATGTTCGTGAATACGCTCTTTTACTTCCTCTTTTTCTTTTTTGGAAAGCATTGTTACGAATTTTGCGTCCGCAAGGTTTCTTGCAAGACGGACTCTGGAAGAAATAAGGATTGAATTACTCATTTTTACCTTCCTCCTCTCTTATCTTGTCACGGAGAACCGCGGCTTTTTCGAAATCTTCGCGTTCGATTGCCGCTTTGAGTTCCTCTTTCAAGTCGTCGGTCGAAGTTTTCTTTTCGGGAGACGAATGAGGAACGGAACCTTTGTGGTTGTCGCCTTTATGGACTTTAAGGAGCATCGGGCGGAGTTCTTTTTCAAAGGTTGTGTAGCAGTCGGGACAGCCGACGTTGCCGCTTCTCGAAATATCCGAAAGAGTTCTGCCGCAGGTCGGGCATTTCTTTTCGCCCGGAAGTCCTCTTTCCTCGTTTCCGAAGAAAGAAGAAAGCAGAGAATTAAAACCGAAATCGAAGTTTCCGAAATCAAAGGTCGGGAAACTCAGATCGATTCCCTCTTCGGC
>CAKSPP010000181.1 GCA_934481505.1 uncultured Eubacteriales bacterium | reverse complement strand
AATAAAGAACACGGCATATCTTCCGATATGCCGTGTTCTTTTGTATATTGATTATTCAATAACGACTTTAATAAATATCTTTTTGCCCTTTTTGACGACGATTCCCTGTTTTAATTCATCTGCGGAAAATTCCTTATATGTGTCTGTGACTTTTTCGCCGTCAACCGAAATTCCTCCCTGCGAAACAAGGGTTCTTCCCTGCGAACGTGAGGGAGCAATACCCGTCTTTTCGAGAATTGCGAGAATGTTTATTTTGCCGTCGTTAAGGTCGTCTGCCGTCAGAACGGTTGTCGGCATATTCTCCGACGCTCCCGAAGAGAAAATAGCTTTTGCACTTTCCTGAGCTTTGTCCGCTTCTTCCTTGCCGTGAACCATGGAGGTGAGCTCATACGCAAGAATTTCTTTTGCTTCGTTGAGCTTGCTGCCTTCCCATGTGTCCATCTCGTTTATCTGTTCGAGCGGAAGGAAAGTGAGCATTCTTATACATTTGAGAACGTCCGCGTCGTCGATATTTCTCCAATACTGATAAAATTCAAACGGAGAAGTCTTGTTCGGGTCGAGCCAAACGGCACCTTTTGCGGTTTTACCCATTTTCTTGCCCTCGGAATTCATCAAGAGGGTAATGGTCATAGCGTAAGCGTTTTTGCCGAGTTTTCTTCTTATAAGTTCGGTTCCGCCGAGCATATTCGACCACTGGTCGTCGCCGCCGAACTGCATATTGCATCCGTAGTTCTGATAGAGGTAGTAGAAATCATACGACTGCATTATCATATAGTTGAATTCAAGGAACGAAAGTCCCTTTTCCATTCTCTGCTTGTAACATTCCGCACGGAGCATGTTGTTTACCGAAAAACAAGCTCCGACTTCTCTCAAAAGCTCGACATAGTTGAGTTTCAAGAGCCAGTCCGCGTTGTTTACCATTATTGCTTTTCCGTCGCCGAACTCGATAAATTTTTCCATCTGCTTTTTGAAACATTCGCAGTTATGGTTTATCGTTTCTTCGGTCATCATCGAACGCATATCGGTTCTTCCCGAGGGGTCGCCGATATGTCCGGTTCCTCCGCCGACACGGACAACGGGTCTGTTGCCCTCCATTTGAAGGCGTTTCATCAGGCAAAGTGCCATAAAGTGCCCTACGTGCAAGGAGTCCGCGGTCGGGTCGAATCCGATGTAAAATGTCGCTTTCCCCTCGTTTATAAGGTTTTTGATTTCTTCCTCGTCGGTGACCTGTGCGATAAGTCCTCTTTCAACGAGTTCTTCGTAAATTTTCATTTTTCTACCTCTTTTTTTACGGTAATTTATATTTTTCAACGTAATGATTGAAATCTTCTTTGAAGTCTTCGGGTTCGCGTTTCTTGATGTCGTTGAGATACATATGACTGTTAAGCGACGAACCGTCGTGCTGGATTACTCCGACCGCGATATTCGAGCAATGGTCGGAAATTCTTTCGAAAGCGGTGAGAAGTTCGGTAAAGATAAATCCGAGTTCTATCGTGCATCTGCCTTCTTTTAAGCGGCGGATATGTCTGTCTTTAAGCTCGTGTTGAAGTTCGTCGACCGTCTGTTCGAGCGGCTCGGTCTTCTTCGCGAGCTGAATATCGTTGTCGACAAACGCCTTGAATGTGTTTGCGACGATTTCCTTTACTGCGGCACTTATCGTGTCTATTTCTTTTTCCGCTTTTTCAGAGAATCTTATCTTCTTTTCTGTAAGTTCTTTCACCGAGTCGAGAATGTTTTCGGCGTGGTCGCCTATTCTTTCGAAATCGCCGATAACCTGCAAGAACTGCGATATTTCACGGCTGTCCTTTTCGGTAACTTCACAGGCACTCAGTTTTACGAGATACGTTCCGAGAATATCTTCGTATCTGTCTATCTTCTCTTCGTTTTCGGATATCTTGTCGAACATCTTTTCGTTCTTTTCTGATATCTGATTTATCGCTGCCGTAAGAGTTTTTTCGGTGCAGCGTGCCATATCGAAAACTACGTTTTTACACTGTTCGAGAGCAAAGGACGGGGAGGAGAGAAGACGTTCGTCAAGCAGCGGCATATCTTCGTCCGTTTTCTTGTCTCTGACCGTGAGCGTCGCGAGCTTTCCGAGCTGTTTTGAGAACGGCAGCAATACAAGCACGGTGGTTACATTGAAGATACTGTGTACCGCAGGAATACCCACGGCGTTTATCGCTTCGTCGATAAAGGGGAACCGGAATATAAGGTCAAGTCCGTAGAACGCCGCCATGAAAAGGAACGAACCTATAATATTGAAGTAAAGGTGAACGACGGCGGCTCTCTTTGCGTTTTTGTTCGCTCCGATACAGGAAATAAGTGCCGTCGCACAGGTTCCTATATTCTGACCGAGAATTATCGGAATTGCCGCTCCGTATGTAATGCTTCCCGTTACCGCAAGAGCCTGCAAAATACCGATTGACGCCGCGGAAGACTGAATTATACCGGTAACAACGGCTCCGGTGAGAAGACCCAAAATCGGATTGTTTGCAAAGAGCATTATGACTTCCGAAAAACCGGGCCAGTCTTTAAGCCCCGCGACAGCTCCGCTCATAGTCGTCATACCGAAAATGAGAACCGCGAAAGAAACGAATATTTCGCCGAGGTCGCGTCTGCGGCTCTTCTTGCTCACGAGAATCATAAAGACTCCGATAAGAGCAAGCACCGGAGAAAACGAATCCGGTTTGAGCAGCTCAACGAAGATATCTGAACTTGAAATATTTGTAAGACTTAAAATCCATGCGGTTATCGTCGTACCGATATTCGCACCCATTATAATGCCGATTGACTGCGAAAGCTCCATTATGCCGGAGTTTACAAAGCCGACTACCATAACGGTTGTTGCCGAAGACGACTGAATAACAAGCGTTACGAGCATACCGAGGACAGCACCTTTTATCGGATTTCCCGCAACTTTTTCGAGAACTTTTTCGAGCTTTCCGCCCGAAACTTTACTTAACCCCTGTCCCATGTTGTGCATTCCGTACAAAAAGAGGGCGAGCCCTCCGCACAACTGAATCACCGAA
>CAKSPP010000180.1 GCA_934481505.1 uncultured Eubacteriales bacterium | reverse complement strand
GCGTATGCTCCATTCTGGTTTATTTTCGAACTTATTATCTTCACTCTTATTTGTCCGCTGCTATATTTTGCGGTGAAAAATAAAAAAGTCGGAATCTGCGTCCTTGCGGCGTTGATTATTCTTAATATGTTCGGAATAGGGCTTCCCGAATCGGTCTTTTTCAGATATGACGCCCTTACATATTATTTTGCGGGGGCTCTTCTCGGCAGACACGGTTTTGACCTTTTCAAAAGCAAAAGTACATCTAAACAGCGAGTAGCGGCAATCTGTGTATTCGTCGCCGGCTATGTATATCTGTTTTTGGAAAACAACAAAATATTGCCCTCAATTCTCTATGTCCCGGTGCTTCTCTGTATGTGTTTTGCCTTTTGGGTGATTATGGATTTCTTTGTCGGGGACGGCTATTTCGGGTTCGAAACGGCGTCTTTCCTTATTTTCGCAACGCATATGAATGTCGGAACGATATTCGCAAAACTGCTTTATATCGCAATGCCGAAATCAATGTATTTCGCTCCGATAAATTATATTTTAACGCTTGTGCTTTCGACGGCGGTTATCTGCCTGTTCGACGCTCTGCTGAAAAAATTACCGCGTTTAAGAAACATTTTGACCGGTGCAAGAAAATAAAACAAAGGACGGAATCTACATTGAATTCCGTCCTTTACTTATACACCCCAAACGGTCTTCCATAAGGGTGAATAATCGGTCTTCTGTTGTCTCTTCTTTCTTCGGCGGATGTCCGAGCCGCTTTTCCGTCAGCAATAAAATATGAAAATACAGCTTGATAATCAGGGCAATCGGGGTGAAGAGAATATCTCCGACTGTTTTCTTTTCCGAACAGGTGATTTTGCCCGAAAAAACCGTTTTTCCGTCAGTTTCCGTTATTGTCGGGATATACCAAAAGCCTCTCGTATATCCGCTTCTTTCTATTCCGAAACTCAACTTGTCGCCGTTTGTTTCGATAAGAAACCCGTCTTCTCTGAATTCGTAGCTTTCTCGATATTTATTCAGAATGTCGTCAAAATCTTCTCTTGTTCCGGGAAAAATAAAAGTATAATTCTTTGACATATTCTGCCTACTCCTCTTCTTCCATTCGGTAGCCGTATTTTAATATCTGCCTGTAAAATTTATCGGAACGGAGCTTTGCAAACTTATTTACAAAGGTTATCACTGTCGGCTTTTTCGAAGTGTAAAAATTGAAAGTAAAGTTGTCGGATTCCTTTGTTCCGACGCACTTTCCGTCTCCGCCCGCAAGTTTGCCGAAATTATACGCACATTCCCTGAAATTGATAAACCCGTAAGGCGAAAGCGAAATGCCGTTTTCGATTATTCCGGAAATAAAGTCTTCGGAATAACAGTCATAGTCGTCAAAAGTAAGAAGTGTATCGGGGCTACCTGCGTTGTTATATAAAAAAGAAAACTCGTTAAAAAAGGCTTCGAGTCCGTCTTTTTCGAAATTATTTTCAAGTTTTCGCGGCGGATTTGCTCTGTAAAAATCCCCGATTTCCTTTGCAAAAGAAAGGACCGCCGATTTGTAATCTTCGAACGGGACGCTGTATTCGCCGCCTATTATCACATTCCCGTTTTCGTGCAATATATCAAAATCAAGACCTACATTGCAGCCTGTTATCGTCACCGTCTTTTTGTCGTCGGACGGAATCAGAGTATGCCCGCAGCAAGGGATAAGGAACTCTTCCGCTCCCGTAAAATGATTTTCGGACAAGGTATGTAAAAATCTGTATGCCGATGCCGAAACGCACCATTCGCCGTCGTCGGAAAGGTTTTTGCCGTCGATTTCGAAAATCACATTTCCGTGAACGCAGCAATCACTTAGTTTTTCTTCCTCGGTTTTCCGAGAAAATGCAGATTTTTTGCGTGAAGTCTCATAATTTCACTCCTTAAAACACAGTATAGCATATAAAATTCCCCAATGCAAGTTTTTGTTGTTGATTTGTAAAAAAGTTATGCTACACTTATTGCAGTTTTTATATGAAGAGGATTTTGGAATGATAGGACTCGGAACCGTAATAAACAGCGTAAGTATCGTTATCGGCGGACTTTTGGGCGTTTTCTTCGGAAAATTTTTCAAGGAAAGCCAGCAGGACGCCTTAAGTAAAGCCTGCGGAATAAGCGTACTTTTTATCGGAATCGCGGGGGCAATGGAGGGAATGTTATCTCTTGACGGCACAAAAATTGTCAGCGGAAAGTCGATGCTTCTTGTGCTGTGTCTTGCTTTGGGAACGGTAATAGGCGAGCTTATCGGAATTGAAAGCGGCTTTGAGCGTTTCGGCGAATGGCTCAAAAAGAAAACCGGAAACAGCAGGGACGGCGGTTTTGTAAACGCTTTTGTCACCGCGTCTCTTACCGTTTCGATAGGGGCAATGGCTATCGTCGGGGCAATTCAGGACGGACTTTCGGGCAATTTTTCAACCCTTGCCGTAAAATCGGTTCTCGACTTTATAATAATCGCCGTAATGGCGTCGTCTATGGGAAAAGGAACGATTTTTTCCGCAATTCCCGTTTTTGTTTTCGAGGGGATAATGACCCTTCTTGCAAGGCTTGTTTCTCCCGTTATGACAGACGTCGCCGTCGCGTATCTTTCCTTTGTCGGCTCGGTTTTGATCTTCTGCATAGGTCTGAACCTTGTATGGGGCAAAAAGGTCAGCGTTGCGAATATGCTGCCCGCAGTTATCCTTGCGATAGCTGCGGCATATCTGCCTTTCGGTTTCTGAAAAACGGCTATTTTGTAAGAACCGTTGAAATTTCGCGGAAATTGTTCTATAATAGATATATAACATTTTACGGAGGCATATTTTGTCAGAAGAAAAAAAATGGGTCAAGGAAGCCGATAAATATAAAGACCCGAACGCAACTTTTTCGGATAAACTTTCTAATTTTTGGTATTACCATAAATATCATGTCATAATCGCGGTTGTCGCGGTTGCCGTTCTTATCTATCTTTCGACATCTCTTGTCATGAAAGAAAAATACGACTACGAAATAATCTGCGTTTTGCAGAACCCCGTTATAAC
>CAKSPP010000179.1 GCA_934481505.1 uncultured Eubacteriales bacterium | reverse complement strand
CATTTCGCCCTGACATTTTCCGCAGACGGCAATGTCGTCGCATATATGGACGGAAAATCCGTTGCCTCGTTTTCTACCGGAATAAGACTTTCGGATTTGTCGCTTAATTCCTTTAAGATAATTTCGGGAATAACTTCGGGAGAAGCGGCAAGGCTCGTAATTGACGATATCTATGTTTCTTCAAAAGTTATGAGCGACAGCGATATCCGCAAAATGTCCTATTATGGAGTTGAACGGTTTGTCGGAGAGGTTCTTCCCGATCCAGATACCGGAGAAATAAATTCCGACGGCGAAGTGAATCTTGACGCTGACGAAACCGACGAGCTTGAGGATGAATATTCCGATACCGCCGCGATAAACGGCTACATAGGAACAACGTTTGACGACGCTTCGTTTATGGGCGAAGATTATAACGGTGCCGTTTCCGCAACGATAAGAAACGCAAGCCTCGTTCAGGGGCAGTATAAATACGGACTTAATCTTAACGGTAAAACCGCATATATCAGATATCCTAAGGATATTTTTAATTCGATATCCGAACTTTCGGTAAGTATCGCATATAACTGGACAACTCCGTCTTCGATAAACGAAAGAAATCAGAAGCTTTTTGCTTTTGCAAATAAAGACAGTTCGGTTTCCGACCCGAAAGCGTATATCTATCTTGATATGGGCAACGGAACCGACGGCATGAAACTGTGTATGTCCGACGGCAGCGAAAAAGCGGAAATCCCGATAAAAGTAAATGCCGTTTCGGAATGGAAGAGACTTACCGTCACGATAAAAGACGGACATGTCAAGGTCTATTCGGATAAAGACCTTGTTGCCGAAAAAAATACGGGAATTGACCTTACGGCAATTTCTCCGAACTTCAATTATGTCGGAAAAAGCTGTTATAAGGGGGATCCTCTTTTCTGCGGAACCGTCGATGAAATCTATATATCCGATAAAGAAATTTCCGAAAAGGAAATTGAAAGCCTTATGAGCGGAATTGCCCCGTCGGCAGAAGAAGAAAAGAATAAAGAATCTTCTTCGGGCGACGCGTGGGACGGAATCATCATCGGAACTCTCGTCTTTATGGGACTTCTTTTCGCAGGCTTTATCGGCTTTATAATCTATACTTTGTTTTTCAAAAAATAATTTACATAAATAAAAGGAGAGCGAATTCAAAATGACGCTTATGCAGCAGGAAATTTTCGAGCAGCCCGAGGTTTTCAAGAGATGTCTCGAATATAACAGGGAAACGCTTGCGTCCCTTGTCAAAACACTCAAAGAAAAGGAAATCACCAATGTTTATATTGCGGCGAGAGGAACTTCCGACCACGCGGGAACTTACGGTAAATACCTTATAGAGTCTATTGTCGGTATTCCGGCAGGACTTGCGGCGCCTTCCGCAATCACCGTTTACGGCGGTAAAATAAATTTCAAAAATATGCTTGTTATCGGAATTTCCCAGTCCGGAGCGGCAGCCGACGTTCTTGAAGTTATGAAACAGGCAAAAGCTACGGGTGCAGTTACTCTTACAATAACAAACACCCTTGAATCTCCCTTGGCTTCCGCTGCGGATTTCCACCTTTACTGCAACGCAGGCCTTGAAAAATCTGTTGCCGCAACCAAGACTTTCGGCTCTCAGCTTTATATAATCGCAAATCTTGTCGCTATGTGGGCTGACAATAAAGAACTTATTGCGGAACTTGAAAATATTCCCGAAAATATCAAAAAGGTTCTTGACAGAAACGCCGATGTCGCCGAACTTGTCAAGAGATATCGCTTTATGAACGACTGCTTCGTCCTTTCGAGAGGCTACAATTATCCTCTTGCAATGGAAGCCGCTCTCAAAATTCAGGAAACAAACTATGTCAGAGCAAAGGCATATCCTATCTCCGACTTCCACCACGGACCCTTTGCAATGGTCGATGAGGGAACCGCAGTATTTATGTATGTTCCCGGCGGCTCGATAAAAGAAGACAGCAAAGCAATGATAGATAAACTTAAAGGCGTAGGAGCGGATATCTGCATGATTTCCGATGACGACGAGCTTCTTAAAGAAGGAACCGTTTCTTTCAAAATCCCCGATACCAAAGGTTCTGACGCTGTTGCGGCTTTCTATTTTGCGATATTCGCACAGCTTTTCGCTTGCAACCTTACCGCAGTAAAGGGCAGAAACCCCGACGCTCCGAGAGGTCTTAACAAGGTTACTGTAACGAAATAACCGGCAGAGGAGAAAAGAATGGAACTTAAAGTAGCTACGGTTTACGATAAAAAATTTACGCCGATGGCAAAAGTCGTTAAAGAATTTACCGAGGGTGCCAAAAAAGCAGGCGGCACAAAGCTTGTTATCGGAATTGAAAGAAATCAGGGCTTTGTTTCCGCTTACGAAACGGTTATATATCCCGAAAACACCGGCAAAGACGAAGAAAATATCAAATTTGCCGAAAGAATAATCAAAACTCTTCTTTGGATAAAGGGCGGTTATAAAATCATAATCGCAGGTTCCGAAAAAATCGGAAACTTCATAAAAGACGCATATAAAGTCGGCGGACTTCGTGCTTTTGACGCAGGTTTTATGGCTCGCGTTTACGAAAGACCTTTCGAAGTTGAGATCGTTTCTCTTGAAAACGCTCCCGTAACAAAAGAAAACACCAACCCGTCGGGAAGACATCTTTCCGGATGCCGAATCGGTTTTGACGCGGGCGGAAGCGACAGAAAAGTTTCTGCGGTTATAGACGGCGAACCCGTTTATTCCGAAGAGGTCGTCTGGTTCCCGAAAACAACAAGCGATCCGCAGTATCATTACGACGGAATTCTCACCGCTATGAAGACCGCAGCGTCTCATATGCCGAGAGTTGACGCTATCGGAGTTTCCTCCGCAGGCGTTTATGTCGACAACAGAATTATGGTCGCATCCCTTTTCTTAAAAGTTTCGGACGAAGATTTCGATAAGAAAGTTAAGAATATGTATCTTGATGTCGCAAAGGAACTCGGTGAAAATATTCCTATCGAAGTCGCAAACGACGGCGACGTAACCGCACTTGCAGGGGCTATGGA
>CAKSPP010000178.1 GCA_934481505.1 uncultured Eubacteriales bacterium | reverse complement strand
CAGCATGATAACCAAACTTACCGATGCTAACACTCAGTATGAGACCGTTATCAGACAGTACTTTATCGCTGCCGCTGCAAGCCAGCTTGCCGACAAAACTACATATGACGCAGCTGTTTCCGCTATCAACACAACTGCAATAACCGACCTTATTGCTACCGGTGTAAACGGAATAACTCTTCCCGCAGGCACCGCCGTTAAGTCGATTGCCGATATCTACACCGCAAACGCTGCAGCTATCGCAGAAGCAACCACCAAACTCGGCACTGTCGGCGACAAGACCGCTGCTTCCTGGACCGATACAAAAGCAGTTCTCGACCCGCTGGTAAATACCGCTAACGTAACCGTAAACGGTATCGCCGCAAGCGAAGTTAAGAACAGAATCGATGAGCTTGCTTCCGCTGTTATGGGCGAGGGTCTTAAAGTTGAAATGCCCTCGGGCTCCGGAGTTTACTCGAACTTCGCTGACGTAGGAGGAAACTATTCTTCTTCTATCGTTATTTCCCAGCTTACTTACGGTTCTGTTAAACTCACCAACATCAACGCAACAATGACCACCAAGTGCACAAATAACTACGCTGCAAACATTGCATACCCCACAGCTCCGACAGGTGCTACCGGTGCAGGTACCGCAATTACCGACAGCTACGGTTATGCTCTTGACTTCTGGTTCAGAACCAACGCTTCCGGTTCCGATCTCCTTCTTCAGGGAGACGGTGCTCAGAGAGTTTATGAAGATTCCACCAACGCAGCAACAATGGGCGGCGGAAGCTACATGGAATTCGAATCCACCAACGCAAACTACACCACCGAAAACGTTGCTAAACTTATGGAAGCCATCAGAATAGTATTCGCCGATAAAGAAGGCACTCCGCTTGCTTACGCAAAACTCGGTGCTACCGCTGTAACCGGTTCTAAGGTTAAAGCTCCTATCGAACTCTGGGCTGCTACTGTTGACGGCGAAGGTAAGATCACTTACACCGGCGACGCAAAACTTGACAGCCAGAAGATCACCGCTCTTACCGCAAACACCCCGACTGCTATCTCCGTTTATGTATACCTTGACGGCGACGTAGTCGACAACGGAGATGTTGCAAACGCTGCAACCTCGATGACCGGCTCCATGAACCTCCAGTTCGCAAGCTCGGCAACATTGACTCCGATGAAGAACACACCGCTCTTTGACGGTCAGTAATTCTTAAAGGGTAACTTTTTTAATGTGCTGTGTGGGGAAATTTTTCCCCACGCGGCACGGACGCGTTGTCAGAGAGGACTTTGTTCGGAGTCGGAGTTCTCTTTGATAACACGAATATTGGAAAGGATTTAAGCGATGCAGCATACAACCGAAACCAAAAAGCAAAGAAGAACGCTTCTTTTTCTTCTCTATATCCTGCTCGCTTTAATTCCTCTTTTCGTTGTCGCTACCTACACATGGTTTTCTCTTTCGAAAACGCCGAGGGTAAGCGATATGGGACTTTACATAAACAGCAACACAGGCTTTGAACTTTCGTGGGATATGTCCGACGGAAGCTGGGGACAGCACCTCAATTTTAACGACAATAACCCCGACGGAACGGTTCTCCGCCCGTCAACTTACAATTCGACCGAAGACAGATTTTATGCGGCTTCTTTCGGTGCTGACGGAAGAATAAGCGGCATTTCTTACAGATTAAGCGACCTTGAAAACGCCAACCGTTCCGACGGTTACGGCTATTACCTCAAAACGACCTTCTACGGCAGAACCGGAGAAAGAGTCGATGTCTCCCTTTCTCCCGCGGTAACCGGAAACGAAAACACCGAGGGTGCGGGAACTTATCTTATCGGAACGCCTTTGTGGAATTCCGAACAAATAATCCATAACGACGGCGGCAACGGTGCCGAAGACGCCGTCAGGGTGGGCTTTAAGCTCACAAAGCTCGATAAAGACGGAAATCCTTTATCCGAGCCGTCGGCATTCATTATCTATGAACCTAACTGCGACCGTCATGTCGACGGAAGCGTTGATTATATAAAAACACCGAGTGTTACCGGGGCTGAAACCCTCGTCCCCGAACAGAATATCATAAGACAGACCGCCTCTTCGTGGTCGGAAACAAACCCCGTGCTGCGTTCGACCGTAATTTATAAGCTCGGCAATTTCCTCGACGATACAAAACTTTTTTCCCTTACCCCGGACGAGCTTATTCAAATTGATATGTTTATCTGGTTTGAGGGACAGGACGCCGACTGCACAAACAAGATAGGCGACGGTGCGTCGATATTCGCGAATATCCAATTTTCCGCAAAAGCGGAAGACCATTCGGGTCTCGTTCCGATTGAGTGAACTTTCTTAAATTAACATATATTTTAAGAAGAAAAAGGAGAATTTTATGAAACAGAAGAAAACAAGTCCCGTAACGGCGGAGGGTACCGAAGTTCAGGCACCGGCAAAGAAAAAGGGCAATAAAGTTATAAGCGTTATTATTAACATCATTCTTGTTGTTGCTATCGTTCTTGCCGCGTTCTGCACCTACATATCCTTTGTAAACAACCAGAAGAGCAGTGCTCCTTCTATTTTCGGAATCATTCCTCTTTCCGTACAGACAAACTCCATGGAGCCGACTCTTTATCAGGGCGACCTTGTAATCGATAAGGCTGTCAAGGATCCCTCCGTGATAAAACAGGGCGATATCATTACCTATTGGACCGTTATCAACGGCGAAAGATGTCTCAACACCCATAGAGTCGTAAATATCTACGACGGCGGCGGATTCCTCATTTTCGAGACAAAAGGTGATAACCCCCAGGCGGAAGTCGACCAGCTTACCGTTCACCAGGACGAAGTTGTCGGTAAATACCTCTTCCATTGGAAGGGCGTCGGAAACTTTATCGACTTCTTGCAGCAGCCGACAGGTTTCGGACTTGTTATAGTTCTTCCCGTATTCATTTTCTTTATATATCATCTTATCCAGTTCTTCCGCGTTCTCTTTGAATATCAGAACATCAAGAACCGCATAAAGTATGAGCAGGAAAGAGGCAAAGCCGAAGAAATTCTCGAAAAGGCAGAAGACGAAAAAGAAAAGACCAGAGC
>CAKSPP010000177.1 GCA_934481505.1 uncultured Eubacteriales bacterium | reverse complement strand
ACATATCAGAGACTTTGGGTCTCCGATATCCCCGAAGATTGAAAAAAGAGGGTTTTCCGAGCGGAAAATCCTCTTTTGCTATTGAATTTTTTGTAAAAATTTGGTATAATTTTTTTACTAAATTAAAAGGGTATGTATTATGATAAAAAGCGGATATCTTGAGAGTATATACTATCGGGACGGTTTGATACACAAAACCTCCGAACTCGAAGATTCAATAAGAAAACTGCTTACCGAAAACCACGGCGTCGGAATTCTCGGCGGCACTTATGACGATGGATTCCCTCTTTGTATGGTTTCGGAACTTACCGTGCAGATGCTCGGATATGTTTCGGATAAAGATTTCGAAGAGGCGACAGGCGGAAAAATGTCCGCTCTTATAAAAGGACATCTTTCGGCGGCTGATTTCGAGGATCTTGACGGCGACTGCGAAGTCTCTCTTTATTCGAAAAGCGGAGAGCTTTGGGTAAGGCTTGTCAAAAGGGATTTTGATATCGACGGCGAAAAAATGTGGATTGCTTCCGTCTGCGACACCGACGCTCTCTATAAAAAGAGTCAGCAGGAAATCGCCGATAAAAAAGAAATAGAAAAAGCTTATGAGACGCTCAGCGAAAGAACCGAAGAACTCGAACAGGCTCTTTATGAGGCTCAAATAAACAACGAAATAATTTCCGCGATAAGCAAGACTTATTGGCTTATCTATCGCATAAATCTGCAATCGGGAGTTTTCGAAGAAGTTTCGACAAACGGCGAAGTTCATAAATTTACGGGCGACCGCGGATTTGTTTCCGAAAGATTTCCGTCTGCCTGCAAAAATATGATTTCGGACGAATTTCAGGAGGAATTGCAGGCGTTTTTGAATATCGAAACTCTTCCCGAACGCCTTGCCGAAAGAGACGAAGTTTCCTGCGAATATCAGACCCGAAGAGGCAACTGGCATGTCGGGCGTTTTATCGTTCAGCAACGGGACGAAAACGGGCATGCAACAAAGGTTCTTTACGCCATTCAGGGAATAAACGAGCGTAAAAAGCAAGAGCTTGAATATGAAGAAAAGATAAAAAGACTTGCGGAAGAGGCAAGGCTCGCAAATCTTTCGAAAACCGAATTTTTGAGAAGAATGAGCCACGATATCCGAACACCGATAAACGGGATCCGCGGCATGATTAAAATCGCGAACCGCTATAACGACCCTCAAAAACAGCTTGAATGCCGTCAGAAGATATGGGAAGCTTCGGGCTATCTTCTTTCTCTTGTAAACAATGTTCTCGATATGAACAAGCTCGAATCCGGAAAGATTGTCCTTGACCGAAAGCCTTTCGACCTTGAAATGCTGCTTGAAGAACTCGATACCGTCGCCGAAATGCAGGCGATCGACCGCGGCGTAAAATATACCGTCGCAAAAGAAAAGAAGAAAATCGAAAACAAATATTTTATCGGCAGCCCGTCATACTTAAAACAGATACTTATGAACATTGCGGGAAACGCGATAAAATACAATAAATACGGAGGCACCGTCACCGTCTGGACAGAGGAAACTTTTTCGACCGACAAAATCTCGAATGTCAGATTCGTCTGCGAAGACACGGGTATCGGAATGAGCGAAGAATTCCAAAAGCATGCCTTTGAGCCGTTTTCCCAGGAGGGAAAGGAAACCGCAAGAACAAACTATGCGGGAACGGGGCTCGGACTTCCGATAGTCAAGTCGCTCGTCGAAGTAATGGGCGGCACATTAGAATTCACAAGCGAAGAAAATGTCGGAACGAAATTTTCAGTAACCCTGCCCCTTGAAAAGTCGGAAATCGCCCTTGAAGCTCCCGAAAATGAAGAGACGGCAGACCTTCACGGAAAAAAGGTTCTCGTCGTCGAAGATAACCGTATAAATCTCGAAATCACGGAATTCCTGCTCGGAGAATGCAGAGCGGAGGTCGTAAGTGCGAAAAACGGAAAAGAAGCGGTCGAAATTTTCGAAAAATCGGCTGATTTCGAATTTTCCGCGGTGCTTATGGACGTTATGATGCCCGTAATGAACGGACTTGACGCGACGAAAGCGATAAGAAAACTTCCGCGTGCCGACGCCGAAACCGTTCCGATAATCGCGATGAGTGCGAACGCCTTTACCGACGACGTGGAACGGAGCCTCAAAGCCGGAATGGACGAACATCTTATAAAACCTCTCGACGAAAAACTCCTTATGAAAACTTTGAACAAATACATAAATAAATAAGAAATACGCCCCGAAAACAGAAATGTTGACAGGGCGTTTTTTCTTTTTATTTTGCTTTGGTTTCGCAGTAGATACAGCGATAAACGCGATGTTCCTTATCGGTAAGACGGAAAATCTGCGGCAGTTCCTGTTCTGTTGAGGATATGCAGCGGGGGTTTTTGCATTTCAAGACATTTGTGAGTTCCTGCGGCAGTTCTATCGTCTTCTTTTCGATAATTTTTCCGTCTTTTATTATGTTTACCGTGACATCGGGATCGACAAACCCCAAAATATCGGTGTCGACATCAAAATCCGAATCGATTTTGATAATATCCTTTTTGCCCGACTTGCGGCTTACGACGTTTTTTATGAGAGCGACCGAACAATCGAGATTTTCAAGCCCCAGAAGACGGTAAATTTCCATTCCCTTGCCGGCGGTTATATGGTCGATTACTATGCCGTTCATGATAGAATTTATATTCATCACTTTACCTCCAAAAGCTTCAATATGAGTGCCATACGCATATATTTTCCGTAAAGCACCTGCTTGAAATAGCAGGCACGCGGGTCGTCGTCGACCGCGACGCTTATTTCGTTTACACGCGGAAGAGGATGCAGAACACGAAGTTTTTCGCTTGCCAGAGCCATCTTTTCGGGAGTCAAAATATATGAATCTTTAAGTCTCAAATAGTCTTCTTCGTTGAAAAAACGCTCTTTCTGTACGCGGGTCATATAGAGAATATCGAGGTCGGCTATCGAATTTTCAAGGCTGCCTGTTTCGGTATATTCTATACCTGCACGGTCGAGCTTGTCCCTTACATACCCCGGAAGTTTCAATTCCTGCGGAGAAATAAGCACAAACTTAACATTCTTATAG
>CAKSPP010000176.1 GCA_934481505.1 uncultured Eubacteriales bacterium | reverse complement strand
GCTGTCCTTAGTACGAGAGGACCGGGATGGACGCACCTCTGGTGCACCAGTTGTCACGCCAGTGGCACAGCTGGGTGGCTATGTGCGGAAGGGATAAACGCTGAAAGCATCTAAGCGTGAAGCCCCCCTCGAGACAAGATATCCCACAACGCAAGTTGGTAAGACCCCACAAAGACTATGTGGTTGATAGGTCAGAGATGTAAGTACAGTGATGTATTCAGTTGACTGATACTAATAGGTCGAGGGCTTGATCAAAAAGAAGGTTCAAAAAGATAGCGGAAGACAAACTTGAAGGCAAGGTCTTTTGAAGTTAAATTACTTTGAGTGTTATTCAATTTTGAAGATACGAAGATATCTTCAGAGAAAAGAGAATAGTCGGTGTCCATAACTGCGAGGATCCACCCGTTCCCATTCCGAACACGGTAGTTAAGCTCGTTTGTGCTGAAAATACTTGGCTGGCAACGGCCCGGGAAGATAAGTCGATGCCGACTTCTTTTTTTACCCTTTTATAAGTTAGAGGGTACAATAAAAGGAGAGTTATCGAAGCGGTCATAACGAGGCGGTCTTGAAAACCGTTTGGCGTAAGCCACGTGGGTTCGAATCCCACACTCTCCGCCAAAAATCGGCAGGTATCGGTAAGATGCTTGCCGATTTTTACTTTTTCATTCTTCATTTTTCACTTTTCACTGAAAACTGCCGATTTTTGAAAGTAATAAGTAATAGTGAAAAGTGAAAAAGTGAAAGTTGTATAATAAAATCGGACACTGTGCGGAGTGCCTCGTATGAAAAAGCTCTGTACAATGAAAATCCTTTCCTCTATTGAAATTTGTCGGGATTGCGGTACAATAGAAACGGACAGAGGCTTAATATGAGCAAGATAGAAGAAATTCTGCACGAAAAAAGAAAAACAACGGAAGAACATATCAAAAAACTTCGCGAAAACGGGGAACATACTGTCCGCTATACCGCCATGATGCCGGATATCCCGTTTTTGATTTTGGGGCTTATCAGTGATATCGGCTGGATAATACATCTTGCGGCGGGCATTATTTACCTTTGCAAAAACGGTTTTCACCATTTTTCGGATTATGCGGCTCTTATTTCTTTGATTGCCGTTATATTCGGAGTTGTCTACATTTCATATCTTAATAAAATACACGAAAAAGAAATTGCGACAAGGCTTCAAAAGGATTTGAGCTTCGGCATGATTGTCTATGCCGGACTTCTCGGGGCGGTTGTCGCTGTATTGCAGGTAGCAACATATGCGGGCTTTTCGGCGGAACTTGTGTTCATAATAATCGGCGGACTTTTGAATTTTGCCGCAGGATTGCCGATTTACCTTTCTTTCAAAAAAGGAATTTTCTACGGCGTAAAATAGAGGACTCCGAACGGCAAATGACAGTTCAAAATATTGACTTTGCCGCATATTTGTGGTAAAATGCAATGTAATATCATCGTTTGGGAGAGTGTCGCCTTGATTTCGGTAATTATTCCAGTTTACAACACAAAGGCTTCGGATCTGGAAAGCTGCATTGCCGGCATTTTCGGTCAGGATTATTCGGATTTTGAAGTTATTATTGTCAACGACGGGAGTACTGACGGCGAGTGTCTTGCCTGTTTGCAAGAGCTTGCTACCCGTTACGATAAAATCAGACTTGTAAATAAAGAAAACGGAGGTCCGTCGTCCGCACGAAACCTTGCTCTTGATATTTCTCGCGGCGATTTTATCTGTTTTGTCGATTCGGACGATATCCTTTTGCCCGGATTTTTTAAGGCAGCGATGTCCGCTTTTGATTCGGAAACTTCCGCGGTTTTCGGAAAAACCGAATGGGTAAACGAAGACGGCAGCCTTGTAAAAACAAATGTTGCCGAAAATAATTTGTCGGTTACCGAATATGTTTTTCATAATGACGGCGACCGCACGGAATTTATAAGAACGGCGTCGAAATGGAAAAACAATGAGGAGTTCAAACTCGGAATTCAGTCGGAACTCTGGTGCAAAATTTTCAGAAAAAGCATTGTCGAAAACATCAGATTCAACAAAGACGTTTTGATAGGTGAAGACCAGATTTTCACTACGCAGGCGTTTCTTAAATGCGATAAAATCAGAATCGTGGACAGCTGTTGGTACAGATATATCATTCACCCGAATTCGCTTATGAGGTCACTAAGCTTTAAGTCGGTTGACAAATATCTCAGCTTCTTCAAGGGGTTTGCCGAAATTTTCGGCGAGGGCGACAATATCGTTCTCTATGAAAAAGCATATTTCTGTTTCAGGGAACTTATGGAGACTTTCGGCAATACCGACCCGTCGGAGCATAAGAAAGCCGCCGAATGTATCAAAGCATTTACCGAGGACGCGACCGTGAAAAAATATCTGTTCGAAATTCCGTTCAAGGCAACGGCGGTGCCTTTATATGACAGGATTTTGTGCAGATTCGGCACATTTAAGTGCATTATTGAATTCAAAAGGAAAGATTGACTTTCGGGCGGTATTGTGATATACTGAACCGTAAAATTTCCGGAGGGAGGACGCTATGAAACGCACTTTCAACATCGTCGGCAATATCGCAATGTGGATTTTTCTTATTTTTGCCGTTACCGTCACCGTGTTTATGTTTTCCTCCTCTTCGAGCGACGACGGTTATCCGACCCTTTTTGACAGGGTTTTCATTCCGATAAGCGAAAACGTCGATATCGACACCGTAAAAACGGGCGACCTTCTTATAGTAAAGGAAAAGGAAGAGGACACCCTGCTTAAAACCGAAGCGGGAAATGTCCTTATATTTGCGGTTAAGCAAGAGTCGGACAGCAGGGAAGTTCTGAAAATCGACCGCGTTAAGGAAACGCGGACGTTGCCCGACGGCAATATAGAACTGAAATTCGAAAAAACAGGATTTTTAACCGTGAACAGAGAAAACGGAATGCTCCGCGAGGGGCGTTTTATCGCGGTCTATTCGGGTAAAAAAGTTCCCGGAATCGGCGGAATTTTCGGCTTTCTCGTGTCGTCGACAGGCTTTATTTCGGTCGTTATAATCCCGCTTGTTCTGCTCTTTTTGTTTGAGCTTTTCAACTATGCGATTGCGGTTATGCGG
>CAKSPP010000175.1 GCA_934481505.1 uncultured Eubacteriales bacterium | reverse complement strand
GTCGGAAAAAGAAAGGGACGGGCTGTCATTTGCGTAATCAAAAGAAACGGTTTGCCGAAGAGTTGCCCCGTTTGACGCGAAATCGGCAACAAGTTTTTCGGAAAGCGAAGAGGGGGATTTTATAAAGATAAACTGTCCTCCGTCGGCTTTTATATAGTCATCGTAAAAGAGAATATGCCGTTTGCCGTCGCCCGTTATGTAAGCCGTTCCTTTCGGGAATTTACCGAAATTTTCGGTTGACAGCACAATTTTGCCGTCAGCCGCGGAAAGGAAAAGCAACGCACTGTTTTTTGTTATAAGAACGGATTTTTCGGAATTTACAAGGGATGTTGCGACGGTTGCGGACGTCGGGAAAACATAATTTCCCATGTCGGCGTTTTCGGGATAAAGAGTAAGGCTAAAATCAGCCGAAAGAGAAGTTTTCCCGTAAGAAAAAGTGACGGTAAAAGAAACGTTTACGGGGTCGCTTTCGGGAAGCTTTTCGATAAGCACCGAAATAGGAATTTCGGCAGTTTTTCCGGGAGAAATATTAAGGAAGGCGACCTCCGAAACAGGAGTTATGCAGTCTCCCGACGAAGAAACGGTCACAGTTCCCGAAATCACTCCGCCCGTCGACGTTATCGGAATTTTAAGGCTTAAATCGTCCTTTTTATTTATACTTCCGAGAATAATTTCTCCACCGTTTTCGGAAAGATATATGCTTTCGGCCTTTGACGGGGACGAATAAATTATATCGACCGTTTTTACCGAATCGTCTCTTGCGAAAGCGGCGGTCGGCAGAAGCAAAAGCGAAAAGAGAAGTATTAAGAAAGACAGGGCATATTGCTTTTTCACGGTTTACTCCTCTCGGAAAATCATTTTACAACGGGGATTGCGGTAAGGCGGAAAAGGGACGTATCGGCGTTTCCGTTTACGGTAAGAACGAAGTTTTTTGCGGAAAGACTTCCGCCCGTAAGCTCAAACGTTTTTTCGTTTCCGTCATCGTCAAAAAAGCGGCAGGTATATCCCGGGCCGTTTTCTTTATAAAGAGAACTTCCCTCTTCGGTCTTTGAAATTTTGCCCGTATACGCGACGGAATTTTCGTTTACAGTTCCGTCGTCGGTAAGATAAAGCGTTATATTTCCCTCGCCGTCAAAGCCATCGGTTACCGAAAGTTTAAGAGTGAACAAAAGATCTGTCGAACAGATATCGGTTGAGGTTTTTGCGTTGACGACGGAAAAAGCATAGGTTGCGTCTCCGTTTTCGGCATAGGAAAAAGAAGTCGGAAGTGCGGGCAGATCTTCGGTTTTTGAAGTTACCGTGCCGCAGATATTAAGATATTCGGAATCGAGAACCGAAAAAGGGATATTCCCCTTTACCGACGCCGTATATCTTGCGAATACAACGCCGACAGCCAATATGACCGCCGCAATAAGAAACGCCGTTGCGACGAGATATTTAGATGTTTTTCTCACCGCAGAGCATCCTTTCGTCAGTTTGCGGAAACGGTATAGGAAGAACCGCTTCCCGTGCATTTATGGGTTGCTGGGACAAACGCGGAAACGTCGCTTGAGAATTTTCCGCCGGTTATCGTGACGCTGCAAGAGGTCGCGTTTTGGTCATGAACTCTCACGGCGTGACCTGAGAAACCGGAAATTTCGGTTTTGTCGCCCGTTATCGAAATGTCGATTGAATAATTATAGTTTGTTTCGGCGTAAACGCCGTCGCCGGTATCGGTAAATCCCGAATTCGAAAATGCCGGAGCCTGCGGCGAATATTTGCCGCCGGTGGTGTCTTTACCGATTATCTTGCTGTCGTTGATTTTAACGCTTCCGCCTTTTATTCCTATGGCGGTAAAGCCCGAAACTTCGCTGTTTTCTATTGTAAGAGAAGAATTCTGCTGCGGCTGGAAAATTCCCGCCCAATAGCCCGAAATCTTGCTGTCTTTAATGCGGATATCGGTTTCGGAGTATTGAGTGAGTCCGTTTCCTGCAATCGCGATATATTCGGAGCTTACAAGCTCGGAAGAATCTATGGTAAGAACGGTTTTGCCCTCCGATTCGTCGCCGTTTCCGAAGACGAGGACGGGAGCCGTTCCCGCGGTTATCTTGCTGTTTGAAATGTGGACGGAAGAAGTCTTTTCATTGCCGCTGTCTCTTACATTTATTCCGCCGTAAATACCCGTTATCGTTACATTATCGACCGTAACGTCGCTTCCGGTAACGCTGCAAACGAAGTTGCTTGACGAAACGCCGCCCTCGACGGTTCCGTTCATGAGGTAAAGAGACGAGTTTTCCGCTCTGAACATATCGCCGACGGTATCTACGGTTATTTTATGTCCGCCGAGATCGATTATTTTTTCAGTTCCCGTAGGAACTGTTACCGTTGAAGAAACCGAAACATCGGAAGAAAGGGAGACCATTTCGACATCGGGGTCTGAAAGGGACGAAACAAGTTCGGTTGCGTTCGTTACGGTTACGGTATCGAATTTTCTCTGCTGACCGACAACATTGAGAGCCGCGGAGAATTCGGAATTTTCGGACGAACCGAGTTCGGTATCTCTCGCGTTTGCGGCTTCGATTTCGCCGTAAGAGCAGAGATAGAGCCAGACGCCTTTTCCGTTTTCGTCGACCGCAACGGGATAGCAGCCGCCGACTTCGTCTTTTTCGCTCACGGTGCCTTCATAGCCATCCGTCGAAGAAATTTTATAAAGGAAATCGGCAAGCGTTGTTTCCGAATCGGTGGAAACAAGTTTTCCGCCGTCGTCGAAAGTCGCAAGATCGTAATCGTAAACTACGGGAGAAAGATATTCCGAAACGGTCTTTTCGGTGTCTGTAACCGTTCCGCTGAAATAATAACCGAGAACATCGTAAACCCATTCCCATTTTATCTCGGTGTTGTTGCTTAAACCGTCCGCCAACGAAAGGGTCTGACCGGGAAGCAAGGTGTAGGAATAGGAAGAAAAGCTGTTTATATAAACTCTGTCGACGGTTTCTCCGTTAACTGTGGCATTCGTGTCGGCGTAGAAATACATTCTCTGTCTGAAATCCTCCGACATCGGAGTTTTCGAGATATCAACGGTTACGGAAATTATCTGTTCGGTGGTGTTTTCGACCGAGATAGGAATAATTCCGCTGCTGCCGGGATAAGCC
>CAKSPP010000174.1 GCA_934481505.1 uncultured Eubacteriales bacterium | reverse complement strand
ATTATAGGTATTTTCCGAAATGATTTTCATTGCTTCGTCTTTTGTTTTGCAATCTTTCAAAAGTTCTGAAGTGACGGCAAGCACCGAATCGCGAACCTTTAATTTTACCGCCTGGGAAAATTCTCCGTCGCTGTCGGCTCGGACATGCAGCCTTAAAAACATACCGTTATTTTCAAAAGTCGGTTCTTCCGTTTCGCAGACCGTCGGAAGCGAAAAGAAAGCCAAAACATTGAGCAAAGCCAAAATAAGAGCGAAAATTTTGTTTTTCATAACATCACCTTTCGCTCATAATATTGCCGAAAATAAAAAACGATATACAGTTTTCAAAAAAAACATTGATTTTGATAAAAAAATGTGCTACAATACATACGGATTTTCAAGGTGACATAGAAAACCGCAAAAATATTATATAAAGGAATGGTTTTATGAAAAACTCAAAAGCGGTCTATGTCGCGACCGCCGCGTCTGTTGCGGCTCTTTATGTCGTTCTGACGTTTATTTCAAGTTTGTTCGGACTTTCAAGCGGCGTTATTCAGATAAGAATTTCCGAAGCGTTGACAATTCTGCCGGCATTCACCCCTGCGGCGATTCCGGGGCTGTTTATCGGCTGTATTCTTTCGAACCTGCTTACGGGGGGACTTATCCTCGATGTGGTTTTCGGAAGCATCGCAACTCTTATAGGAGCTGTCGGAACGTATCTTTTAAGAAAAAAGAAATGGCTTGTTTCGCTGCCGCCGATAATTTCGAATATCCTTATTGTTCCGCTTATTTTACGCTATGTATACGGAGCCCCCGACGCATATCTTTTCATGGTCGGAACGGTCGGAGCGGGAGAAATAATTTCCTGCGGAATTTTGGGAATGATACTTTATTTTGCAGTCGATAAATACAAAGTTTTCAAAAAGTAAAAAAGATGCCCCGACCTTGGGGCATCTTTTTATTTATTCAGGATATTTACATCAAGTTTATTATAAGGAATTTCAATTCCCTCTTCGTCGAAACGGCGTTTTACGGTTTCGAGAAGTCTGCTGCGGCATTCCCAGAAATCGGACATTTTGCACCAGCAGCGGAACGAATATTTTATGCTGCTTTCGGAATGTTCCATAACAAGAATATCGACGGGCTTTTCTTTAAGAACAAGAGGTTCGGCTGCGGCGACTTCTTCGAGAATTTTCTTTACTTCGGGGATTTTCGCGTCATATGACGCCGTTATGTCGAGCAAAATCCGAAGATCTTCTTCGCAGGTGCAGTTTTTTACCGAGTTGCCGATTATAAGGCTGTTCGGAATTACTATCTTACGGTTTTCCATTGAAAGCAGGGTCGTATAGAAAATTCCGATATCGGTAACGGTTCCCTCCTGCCCGTCTACGACAATATAATCGCCTATCGCGTAGGGTCTGAAAAAGACGAGCATAACGCCGCCCGCGAGGTTTGAAAGTCCGCCCTGCAACGCAAGACCGACGGCAACGCCGACGGAACCGAGAAGTGCGACGAGGGACGCCGACGGAATTCCGACAACCGACGCGGTTATTATAAAGACGACGATTTTAAGCGATATCGACAGGATATTCAAAAGGAATTTGTAAGTCGTTTCGTCTCTTAAATGAAGTTTTTTCTTTTTTCTTATTGCGTTCGTCAGGACGTTTACCAGCTTGAAACCGACAAACAAAATTAAGACGGCGGCAATTATCCGAAGCCCGTATTTTACGGCGTATTCGGTGAAAAGTTGCTTAATATCCATTTTTCCTCCGTACAAAACGGGCTGTAAAAAAACTTATGCTTTTTTACAGCCCTTGCTTATTTTAGTGGGGTCGAGGGGATAGGAAAAATAGTTCGGAATAAGCGAACTGAGGTGAAAACGACAAAATCGTTTTCACTTTCCCGAAGGCGTACAAAGGTACGTCGAGAGGCGAAGTTCGGTTATAGCAAAAGGCTCGTTTTCCCTCTGAAAAGTTATAAAATTCAGAAAAGCATCAATTCAGTCGGGATTATTACCCGTCACAACAATATTTTTTCTGCCTTTTCCGCCTTTTTGCGATCCGGACATTTTTACATTCCCTCGATTACAGGAGAGATTCATACAGAGCTTTGATCTCTGCAACGGAAGTATCTCTCGGGTTTCCGGGACGGCAAGCGTCTGCGTAAGCGGATTCGGAAAGGAAGTCGAGGTCTTCTCTCTTGACTATTTCTTTGAGGTCAGCCGGAATTCCGACATCTTTCGAAAGTTTCTTAACTGCGTCGATAGCTGCTTTTCTGTATTCTTCGACGGTCATATTTTCGGTTCCCTCAACACCCATAGCCTTTGCGATATATTTATATTTATCGCCGGTTGCGGGAGCGTTATATTCCATAACGGTCGGAAGGATTATAGCGTTTGCAACGCCGTGGGGAGTATCGTAAAGAGCTCCGAGAGGATGAGCCATCGAGTGAACGATGCCGAGACCTACGTTCGAGAAGCCCATACCTGCGACATACTGTCCGAGAGCCATTCCTTCTCTGCCCTCTTTGGTGTTTTCAACGGCACCGCGGAGAGATTTGGAGATTATTTCGATAGCTTTAAGATGGAACATATCGGAAAGTTCCCAAGCTCCCTTGGTGATATATCCTTCGATTGCGTGGGTAAGAGCGTCCATACCGGTTGCAGCGGTAAGGCCTTTCGGCATTGTGGACATCATATCGGGGTCAACGACTGCGACAACGGGGATATCGTGAACGTCTACGCAAACCATTTTTCTGTTGTTTTCGGCATCGGTTATAACGTAGTTAATGGTAACTTCGGCAGCGGTACCGGCGGTTGTCGGAACTGCGATAATGGGAACTGCCTTATTTTTTGTCGGAGCAACGCCTTCAAGGCTCTTTACATCGGCGAATTCGGGGTTATTTATGATAATTCCGATTGCCTTTGCGGTATCCATCGAGCTTCCTCCGCCGATAGCGACGAGGCAGTCGGCTCCGCATTCCTTGAATACTTTAACGCCGTGCTGAACATTGTCAATTGTCGGATTGGGTTTTATATCGGAGAAAATTTCGTAAGGAATATTCTCTTTATCGAGGATGTCGGTAACCTTTTTGGTGACTCCGAATTTGAGAAGATCGGGGTCGGAAGCGACAAGTGCTTTCTTAAAAGCTCTCGCCTTGATTTCGGTTGCAATTTCTTTAATCGCACCGGAAC
>CAKSPP010000173.1 GCA_934481505.1 uncultured Eubacteriales bacterium | reverse complement strand
TATGCGGCGGCGACCTTGCCGTTCTTGTCGTGAGCAAAGATGCTCTTGCCACGGCCGCTGGTTTCTGCGGCTCGGACGGAAAAGGGGATCTCCGTTCCGAACACACGAATCTTTTCGCCGTAGTGGGCACGCAGAGATGCGATGATCTCCTTGGCCTCGTTGGTGCGGCTGTCCACCATCGTGAACAAAATGCCGTCGATTTTCAGCTTCGGGTTGATCTGCCGCTTGACCTTTGCGATGGACTGCATCAGCAGGTCCAGACCCTTGGCCGAGAGAAACGACGGCTGGGACGGGATGATCACGCTGTCCGCTGCGGCCAGTGAGTTGATCGGCATCATACCAAGCGACGGCATACAGTCAATGAGGATATAGTCGTAATGGGGCTTGACCGCATTGATATATGTCCGCAGCACGCTTTCCCGGCTCATGGCGTTGATCAGCCGGATCTCCATGCCGGACAACTCGATGTTCGCCGGGAGCAGGTCAACGCCCTCGCCGTGGTGCAGAATACCACAGCCGTCCGGAATAGGGGCATCGTCGATCACATTCTGCATGATGTCCGCCAGCGTAACGGGCAGCTCATCCGGCTTCGGGTAGCCGAGGGAGAGAGTCAAAGAGCCTTGCGCATCTGCGTCAATGAGCAGCACCCGCTTGTTCTGCTGAGCAAGCCCGATGCCGAGGTTGGCTGTAGTCGTGGTTTTGCCCACACCACCCTTTTGGTTTGTTACCGCAATCACTTTGCAATTCGCCATATGGGTTTTCCTCCTTTACATAAATTTAGCCGTCTGCGGCGAAGCAGGCGGCTATGTATATTAGAGGTACACATCGACGGTTATATCTTCCCACTGGTTTTTGCGGAGATAACAGCCTATTGCTTTTCGGTATGCTTCGGCCTCGTCGAACTTAATGGTGAATGACATAAACGGCGGGAAGTTATCGCTTGGGTCATATGCCATGCAGTTTGACGGATACGGTGCCGTCGTCCAAAAAGTCCTACCGGAGTATCGTTCTGCACAGGCTGCTATCAAAGATCAGAAATAAGTTATTTACTTCTATATCTGATAAACCCCTCTGTCTTAATCGGCAGAGGGGTTATTTTCTTGTGGGTATTGAAAAAAATAAGAAACGGTAGTATAATTTAGTCGGTAAATAATATTTGTAAAGTGCATATTAAGAGGTTTTTATGAAATTTTCTGACGCTATGAAGATATTCGGGTATTTGAAAGACCATCAAACCGATCCGCAGTTTGAGGCTTCTTTCGAAGAGACAGACAATAAAGAACTATTGAATGAAATCACGGAAAACTATTTAAGTCTTATAAAGAAGCTCGGTATAGAGCACTTTGAAAAAGTCAAGTTTCCCGATTACGAAGACCCTCGGATAATTCTGATTGATGATAAAGAATATATTTTTGATGTAGAATTCAGCCATAATGACAGAGCGGCAACAGAGGCACTGTGTGCCATTGATTGTTTAATGGCTGATTTGAGTAAAGATTCCAAGACAATTTTGCTTACGCTTGAAAAAGCACTGAATGATTAAGCACATTATAATATAATCAGTAAAAAACAAGGAGAGTCGCTATGATAGGACCCGATCCGAATAAAATTTATCCGAATGAAAAGATAAAACAAGTTGTGTATATCAAAAATGTGATTACCCGTCCTAATATTATTGTCGGCGATTATACCTATTACGATGATATAAACGGTGCGGAGAAGTTCGAGGAACATGTCACGCATCATTATGATTTTATAGGCGACAAGCTTATTATCGGAAAGTTCTGTGCAATTGCAAAAGGTATTGAGTTCATTATGAACGGAGCTAATCACCGAATGAACAGTGTGACAACTTATCCTTTTAATATAATGGGCGGCGGTTGGGAAAAGTTTACTCCTTCGCTTGACGATCTTCCGCTGAAAGGGGATACCGTTGTCGGAAACGATGTTTGGATAGGACAGAATGTTACCGTTATGCCGGGAGTACATATCTGTGACGGGGCGATTATTGCGGCTAATTCCGTTGTCGCGAAAGATGTTCCGTCTTATTGCGTTGCCGGCGGAAATCCGTGCAGGGTTATCAGACACCGATTTGACGAAGAATTTACCGAGTATCTTCTGAATCTTAAATGGTGGGATTGGCCAGCCGACAAAATCTTCCGCAACATGGAAGCCCTTTGCAGCGGGGATTTGGATAAGATTAAAAATATTCGGGAATAATATGTTGATTAGATTAGAGAGTCTATAAAATAATGGTGTTGTCTATGTTTTTTAAGAAAATAATGATTCATACACGGTATAATCCTGTGGATGAAGAATATCTTTGTCCTAAATTACAAAGAAAATTTGTTAATACTTTTGCTGTGATAATTTCTCCATGTACAAAAATTAAAAAAATATTGCTTATAGCTGAAAAAAAGTGTGGATTTGTCGATGACGATACGGGCAGACGGGATAGATTTAGATTGGTATATAAAAATGAATTATATCCATTAAATGAAGATGCAAGAGTATATGACCTTATATCTTATTTTAATATTCAGGATAATAAAATCACATTAGAAATAGTAATAGGTTTAGGCGGAGGTAAAGATATTGCTAAGATAGAAGGAATTCGTTTTTTCTATCATTCAAGAGAACCTAAAATTCATGCTCCGCATATTCACGCAAAGTATCAAAATAATGAGATGAGTATAGTTTTTATTCCCGGAAAATTTCCAATTTTCAAAGGCAGTCTTAAAAATAAGCAAAAAGAAAAAGTAGCTATGGATTTTGCGAAAAAACATAGAAAGGAGCTTATAGAATATTACTATAGATTTCAAAACGGAATTCAGATATACTCTTTTTTAGTTGACGATAACGGACTGATATGTGATGAATAGAGGTTATAATTTATATTGAAGTAATTTTATAAAGGGCGAAAATTATAATGAAAATATATGAAGTATCAGACAGAAATTCGTATTTAGAATCGTCTCTTTTGAGTATATGGGAAAAGTCGGTGCAGGCGACGCACTTATTTCTGTCGGATTCCGAAATTGAAAAAATTAAAGAGTATGTTCCGCAGGCTATCGGCGAAGTTGAGCACTTAATTGTTGCGGAAGACAATTTCGGGCGGATTGTCGGTTTTATGGGGACGGCTGCAAATCGGTTGGAAATGCTCTTTTTGTCTCCCGATAAAAGAGGGCATGGG
>CAKSPP010000172.1 GCA_934481505.1 uncultured Eubacteriales bacterium | reverse complement strand
GCCGCACCCCGAAGCGGACGCGAAAAACCTGTTTGTAAGGGACGACAAACACCTGAATTTTTATCTTATAACCGTCCGCGGCGATAAACGCGTAAATCTTAAAGAATTCAGAAAGGCGAACGGCACAAGGCCTCTTACTTTTGCTTCCGAAACGGAACTTTTCGAAATTCTGCGGCTCACTCTCGGTTCGGTAACTCCCTTGGGACTTCTTTCCGACGACGAACGCAAGGTAAAATTTTATATCGACAGCGACCTTGTAAAAGGGCTTGTCGGCGTTCATCCGAACGAAAACACCGCGACGGTTTTCCTTAAAACCGAAGACCTTACAAAGCTTATAAAAGAACACGGAAACGAAACATACACCGTTGAAATTTAACACAAACGCCGAGGCGAATGCCTCGGCGTTTCCCGTTTCATCCGAAAGTTCGGACGGAGGAAGCAAGGCAGGGCATTTCCTTTAACGGAAGTCTGTTTTGCAGACCTCCGATTTTTCCGTGTCCGAAAACAGTCTTTCGTTTTCCTCGTTAGTATGATATGCGTTTTTACAGCCCGAATCCGTGGTAATTTAAGGAAAAAACGGGCGTCTCGGTCGTAGATTTCGATATTTTGTCATACTTTCCGCAAAAAGATATGGTATTATAATTTTATATATAATTTTATTACAGTAAGGAAGGCTTTGGAAATGAACGAAAAAAATGTTGCATTGCTTTGCGATTTTTACGAATTTACGATGGGAAACGGTTATTTTCTCACGGGAAAAACCGATAAATCGGCGTGCTTTGACGTCTATTTCAGAAAAGTTCCCGACGGAGGCGGATATGTTATCGCCGCGGGACTTGACGCGATAATCGACTTTATCGACAACCTGAAATTTACCGACGAAGATATCGAAATGCTCCGCAACAAAAAGATTTTTGACGAAGGATTTCTTTCATATCTGAAAAATTTCAAATTCGAATGTGATGTTTACGCCGTTCCCGAGGGAACTCCCGTCTTCCCGAACGAGCCGATTATAACCGTCAAAGGCCCTGCGGTTCAGGCTCAGTTTCTCGAAACGATGCTCCTTCTTTTAACAAACCACCAGTCCCTTATCGCGACGAAAGCTTCGAGAATTTGCAGAGCCGCCGCCGGCAGACCCGTTTTCGAGTTCGGAACTCGCCGTGCTCAGGGAACGAACGCCGCCGTTATGGGTGCCAGAGCGGCATATATCGGAGGCTGTATGGGAACCGCCTGTGCGATCTGCGAAAGCCTTTACGGAATTCCCGCGGTCGGAACAATGGCTCACAGCTGGGTTCAGATGTATGACAGCGAGCTTGAAGCTTTTGAAGAATACGCAAGACTTTATCCCGATAACTGCACTTTGCTTATCGACACCTATAACGTTCTCAAATCGGGTCTTCCGAACGCGATTAAGACCTATGAAGAAGTTCTCCGTCCGATGGGCAAACGCCTTGCCGGGGTAAGAATCGATTCGGGCGACGTCGCTTATCTTACCAAAAAGACGAGAAAAATTCTCGACGACGCGGGTCTTACCGACTGCAAAATCTTCGTTTCAAACTCCCTTGACGAATATATCATCCGCGACATTTTGAGCCAGGGTGCGGTAATCGACTTCTTCGGCGTCGGCGAAAGACTTATCACTTCGAAGAGCGAACCTGTTCTCGGCGGAGTTTATAAGCTTGTCGCGGCGGAAAACGACAAAGGCGAGCTTATCCCGAAAATAAAGCTTTCCGAAAATGTCGAAAAGATAACCACTCCGGGCTATAAGGAAGTTTATCGTCTTTATTCGAACACGACGGGCAAGATGGTTGCCGACCTTATTGCATTAAAGGACGAAACCTTTGATTTTACAAAGCCTATAACCCTCTTCCATCCGCAATTCACATGGAAGAAAAAGACTTTTGAAAACTACACCGCGGTAAAACTGTTAAGACCGATTTACCTCAAAGGCAAAAAGGTCTATACTTCCCCCGATATAAAAGGAATAAAGAGTTACTGCAACGAACAGATCGGAAAACTCTGGGACGAACTTATCCGTTTCGAAAACCCGGAGGAATACTACGTCGACCTTTCTCAAAAACTTTGGGATACAAAACACGAGCTTCTTAACAAGGACAGAGTATGATTGACTGGGAGATACTTTCTCAAAACGAAAATTTAATATCCGAATTCTCGGCGGCGGGTATTGACGAGATTGTCTCCCGAATTTTGATAAACCGAGGCTGCAAAACAGCGGAAGACGCAAGAGCTTTTCTTTCCGCCGATATATCGTCTCTCTGTGACCCCGCTTTGCTTCCCGATATGGCGGCAGCTGCCGAAAAAATCGAAAAAGCACTTTCCGAAAAGGAAAAAATAACCGTGTACGGCGACTACGACGTTGACGGCGTTACCTCAACTTCTCTGCTTTATAAATACCTGAAAAGCAGAGGGGCTGCCGTCTCTTACTATATCCCCGACCGCAAAGAGGGCTATGGGCTTTCTTTCGGGGCTCTCGATAAAATCAAAGAGGGCGGAACGGGGCTTGTCGTCACGGTCGACACGGGAACCACAGCCGTAAAAGAAGTCGAATATGCGAAAAACATAGGGCTTGATATCGTCGTTACCGACCACCACGAATGTGCCGAAACGCTGCCCGATTGTCCTGTCGTAAACCCGAAAAGAAAAGACAGCGGCTATCCGTTTTCTTTCCTTGCGGGGGTAGGTGTTGTTTTCAAACTCGTTTCGTTTCTTTCAAAAGAAAACGCCGAAACGCTTTTTAATAAATACGGCTATCTTGCCGCGGTCGGAACGATTGCCGACATTATGCCGCTTTACGGCGAAAACAGAATAATCGTAAGACACGGGCTTTCTTCTTTTTCAAAAGAGGAAAATATCGGATTTTCCGCTCTTATTGCGGCTGCCGACTGCACTTTTTCCGATTCGTCGTCGGTTGCGTTCAGAATAGCACCGAGACTCAACGCCGTCGGGCGTATGGCGTCGGCAAAAACCGCTGTTGAGCTGCTTTTGTGCGAAGACGAAAAGAAAGCCTCGGAGCTTGCGAAAATCCTCTGCGAAAAAAACGAAGAGCGGCAGTCGACCGAAAAACGCATTTTCTCTTCGGTCGAACAGCGTCTCGGAAGCGAGGAAAAACACAATATCATAGTCGAGGGTGACGAAAACTGGCATAACGGCGTTATCGGAATCGTCGCCTCCCGTCTTGTCGAAAAATACAGAAGACCGACCGTCCTTTTCACT
>CAKSPP010000171.1 GCA_934481505.1 uncultured Eubacteriales bacterium | reverse complement strand
CCCCTATACCGTTATCCGCTCGTCTCTTCATCTTTACGAAAGCACTTTTTCGATGTGGGCGTTGCAGGAAACTCCGTCAAAAGAAGAACTTGAAAATTCGATAATCGAAAATTTCGCGAGAATGTACGAAAACTATTTTGCGGCTCTTGAAAAAATGCCCGAAAACTCGGTTTACGAAATCTGTTTCGAAGATTTTGAAAAAGACCCCATTCCTTATCTCAAAGATGCTTATTCGGTGTTGGGGCTTGACGGGTTTGAAGAGGCAAAAGCGGGCTTTGAAAAATATATGAAAGAAGAAGAGGGGTATAAAAAGAATAAATTCGACTACCCCGAAGCCCTTAAAAAGAAGATAAATTCGCGGCTCGGCTTTTATTTCGAGCATTATAACTACCCCATGGAGGAAGCGTAAATGACCCATCTCGACAGGCTTGAAGCGGAAGCCGTGTATATTTTCCGCGAAGTCGCGGCTGTATGCGAAAACCCCGTTATGCTTTATTCGATAGGTAAAGACAGCTCGGTAATGCTTCACCTTGCAAAAAAGGCGTTTTATCCCGAAAAAATCCCGTTTCCGCTTATGCACATAGACACCACATGGAAATTCCGCGAGATGATAGAATTCCGCGAAAATATACGCAAAAAAGAAGATATAAACCTGATTGTTTACACAAACGAAGAGGGTTTGAAGTCGGGTATCAACCCGTTTGACGGCGGCAGTGCGTATACCGACATAATGAAAACGCAGGCTCTCCGCACGGCTCTCGATAAATACGGCTTTACCGCGGCTTTCGGAGGCGGGCGACGCGACGAAGAAAAATCGCGTTCAAAAGAAAGAATTTTTTCTTTCCGAACCGCAAACCACGCATGGAACCCGAAAAACCAACGCCCCGAATTCTGGAAACTTTATAACGCCCATATAAACAAGGGCGAAAGTATCAGGATTTTCCCCTTGTCAAACTGGACGGAAATCGATATCTGGGAATATATAAAACGCGAAAAAATAGATGTTGTGCCTCTTTATTTCGCAAAAGAACGCCAGATAGTCGAGCGTGACGGCATGCTTATCATGGTCGACGACGACCGAATGAAACTCCGTCCGGGCGAAAAAATCGAAATGAAAAAGGTCAGATTCCGCACCCTCGGCTGCTATCCGCTTACAGGGGCAATAGAGTCGTCTGCCGATACCGTCGATAAAATCGTCGAAGAAATAAGAAAAGCTTCGACTTCGGAACGCTCAAACAGGCTTATAGACCTTGAAATGTCGTCTATTATGGAGAGAAGAAAAAAGGAGGGTTATTTTTAATGCACGAGCTTTTGAAACTTGTCACCTGCGGAAGCGTCGACGACGGAAAATCAACTCTCATCGGACATTTGATGTATAATATCCGTGCGGTGTTTACAGACCAACAGGACGAGCTTGAACAGATAAAAAATGCCCTCGGTTCGGACGAAATTGACTATTCGCTGCTTCTTGATGGGCTTGAAGCCGAAAGAGAGCAGGGGATAACGATAGACGTTGCCTACCGCTATTTCTCGACCCCGAAACGCAGCTTTATAATTGCCGACTGCCCCGGACACAACGAATATACCCGAAATATGGCGGTCGGAGCTTCTTTTGCCGATATCGCCGTTATTCTTGTCGACGCGACGAAAGGGGGTTCTCCCCAGACTCTGCGGCATTATAAAATTTGTTCCCTTATGGGGATAAAAAATTTCGTTTTCGCCGTAAATAAAATGGACCTTGTCGGCTACGACGAAAAGGTTTTCAACAAAATCAAAAAGGAATTCGGAGAGGTGAAAAACTGTCTGTTTCTTCCCGTTTCTGCAAAAATCGGGGACAATATCACCTCTTTAAGCGAGAAAACAGGGTGGTATAAAGGACCTTGTCTTCTCGACTTCTTGGAAAACATCGATATCGAAAAAAAGGAAGAAAAAGGCTTTGTTCTGCCTGTTCAGCGGGTCGCGAAATCTCCGTCGGGTCTTCGTTTCTATCAGGGAAGCGTCGAGAGCGGAAAAACAGGCGTCGGCGATAAGATAACCGTTTATCCAAGCAAAGAAATGTCGGAAATTGCGGAAATTTATCTCTGCGACAAGAAAACCGACAGCGTTTCTTTCGGCAATCAGGCGTCAATCGTTCTTTCGGACGATATTGACATTTCCCGCGGCTGCGTTATCGTTTCGGGAACAGAACCGAAAGTTTCGACCAATTTCAAAGCGACCGTTCTCTGGACAGACGACGAGCCTTTGCGGACGGGGAAAAGCTATTTTCTTAAAATAGGGACTTTTGAAACGCCGGCGACGGTCGTTTCCGCCGATACTGCCGCAAAAAACGACATTGCAGAATGTGTTGTTTCGACTTCTTCGGCAGTCACCGTCGATACTTTTTCTTCCCATAAGAGCCTCGGCAGTTTTATTTTTATCGACCGAGTAACAAACGCCACCGCAGCGTGCGGCATTATCACCGAAATTCTCGATTCCGACTGGATTTATCCCGCAGCTTTGAGTATAAACCGCGAAATGCGTGCAACGCAGAAAAATCAGAAACCTTTTACTTTATGGTTTACGGGGCTTCCCGCGTCGGGGAAAACGACGGTTGCCGACCTTGTTGAGAAAAAATTATTTTCTCTCGGAAAACACAGCACCGTTCTTGACGGCGATAACTTACGCACCGGGCTCAATTCCGACCTCGGCTTTTCCGACAGCGACAGAGCCGAAAATGTCCGCCGAACCGCGGAAGTAGCAAAACTCATGAACGACGCGGGGCTTATTTCGCTGGTTTCTCTTGTTTCTCCCATAGAAAATGACAGAAAAAACGCCGCCGAAATAATAGGCGACGGTTTTATACTCGTTTATCTTAAAGCTTCGGCGGAAATCTGCAAGAGCCGCGATAAAAAAGGCTACTATGAAAAAGCCTCTTCGGGAGTAATAAAAAACTTTACCGGGGTCTCTTCCGGCTATGAATCTCCCGAAAATCCCGACCTTGTTCTCGATGTCGAAACGCTTTCGGCAAAAGACTGCTGTAATGCGGTTATTTCTTATCTTAAAACAAATAATTTAATCTAAAAACAGGACTGTAAAGATTTTAACTTTACAGTCCTTATTTTATCTTATATAATGCGACCAAGGAATCGTAAAAGAGCTCAACAGCTTGATTTCTCCATCACTCTCAAAAACGGCAACGCCGCCTTTGTCGCTCAGAACGAAATTTATATGAACGGTTTCTTTTCCGTTTTCAACTTCTTCGAAATAAACGGTGTTTCTGAATTTTTCGGGGTCAAAATCGGTTTTGATATTT
>CAKSPP010000170.1 GCA_934481505.1 uncultured Eubacteriales bacterium | reverse complement strand
ACGATGTCCCTTGAAAAAAGGAAAAAGATGCTTGCCCTTGCGGAAAAATACGACGTTATAATCCTCGAAGACAACCCCTACGGCGAACTTCGCTTTAAGGGAGATGATATTCCGACGATAAAGAGTCTCGATACCAAAGGACAGGTCGTTTACTGTTCTTCTTTTTCGAAAATTTTCTCTCCCGGAATCCGCGTAGGCTATCTTTGCGGAAAGCCCGAAATAATTGCGAAAGCCGTCGTCGCAAAACAGGTAAGCGACGTTCACACAAACCTGTTTTTCCAGATGCTCATTTCGGAATTTATCGAAAAATACGACCTTGACGGTCACATAAACAAAATCAGAGGCATTTACCGCGAAAAAGCCGCGGCAATGCAGACGGCGATAAAGAAATATCTTCCCGAAAACGTTAAATGCACCGATCCCGACGGCGGACTTTTTTTGTGGTGCACTCTTCCCGACGGACGAGACTCGGTTGAGTTCGCAGCCGAACTTATGAAGAAAAAAGTCGCGGTAATTCCCGGAAACGCGTTTTACGTCGATACCGAAAAACCGTGCGACGGACTTCGCCTCAACTATTCGATGCCGTCCTTTGAAAATATAGACAAAGCGATAAAAGCTATGGGGGAATGTATAAATGGATAACGAAAAGAAAGTAATTCTCAGTGCGATAAAGCCGACCGGCACCCTTAATCTCGGCGGATATCTCGGAGCAATGAAAAGCTGGGTCGAATTGCAGGACGAATACAACTGCCTTTACTGCATTGCCGACCTGCACGCCTTGACAATTAAAATAGATCCGGCAGTCCTCCGCAAAAACTCTCTCGACCTCTTCGCTTTATATATCGCCTGCGGAATAGACCCCGAAAAGTCTATCCTTTTCTATCAGAGCCATGTTTCGCAGCATGCGGAACTCGGTTGGATCCTCGATTGCTACACGATGTTCGGCGAACTTTCGAGGATGACGCAGTTCAAGGATAAGGCCGCCAAAAACGCCGATAACGTAAACGCGGGACTGTTTACTTATCCGTCTCTTATGGCTGCGGATATCCTGCTTTATCAGGCGGATCTCGTGCCTGTCGGAGAAGACCAGAGACAGCACCTTGAAATATGCAGAGACATCGCGACCCGCTTCAACGGAAGATACAGCGAAACTTTCAAACTTCCCGAAGCGTTTACCCCGAAAGTCGGAGCGAGAGTAAAGTCGCTTTCAAACCCGGCGAATAAGATGTCGAAAAGCGAAAGCGACGGCAACGGAACGGTCGATCTGCTCGACCCGAGAGACGTCGTTATCCGCAAATTCAAAAAAGCGGTTACCGACAGCGAGGCGATAGTCCGCTATGCCGACGGCAAGGACGGAATAAACAACCTTATGAATATCTATTCCGCGATAACCGGAAAAACTTTCGCTGAAATCGAAAGAGAGTTCGACGGAAAAGGCTACGGCGATTTCAAACTTGCGGTAGGCGAAACCGTTGCCGACCTGCTCGCACCCATTCAGGAAAGATTCAACACAATCCGCTCCGATAAGGCGGAAATGGAAAGAATTTACCGCGACGGTGCCGAAAAAGCAAGATATATCGCAAACAAGACCCTCCGCAAAGTATATAAAAAGGTCGGACTTATAGAAAAATAACAGAAAGGATTGCACGGTATGAAAGACAATAATCTCGTTGCAAACCCCAACAAAATTCACTGTCTTCTCGATACTCTGATTTTTGCCGCAGCTGAAGCAGCAGGAGTTTTACTGTATTATTTTCTGAAAATCGATTCTCCCGCAACAAACCTCGAAAAAGGTTTGCAGACGGCTTATGTCTGCGGACTTATTGTCCTTACTCTTTTCATGGGAACGGGCGTTATTTTCTCTCTGCGTTCGCTTTATCCGAGAGCAATTCTCACCGTTACCGACGAGAAAGTGCTGCTTGAAAAGAAAAAGGAGATTCTGCTTCCCGATATCGAAAGCGTTTCTTCAAACGGCGGGAAAAAGCTTGTGATAAAAGCAAAAGACGGAGACGTTATCTCGATCCGCAAAACCGATGTGAACGTCCCCCTCGAAACTATCGAATACGCAATAAACCTGCGTATCGGAAAGGCCGAAAAACAATGAAAGTCTTGAAAAAAATACTCAAAATCATTCTCATAATCGTGTTGGTTCTCCTCGTTCTGTGGGGCGTTGCCAACCTTGCAAAATTCGTTATTTACCCCGATTATATGCAGCAGAGACAGAACGTCTGCTCTATCCCCGATCTTAACAACGGCTTTATTCCGCAGGGAATAACCTATGACGCCGAAAGCAATTCCTACATAATGAGCGGATATGTGGGCGACGGCGTCGCTCTGTATGTCGTTACCGATTCGGGCTATAAGGAAGTCAAACTTCTTACCGCCGACGGCAAACCTTTCGAAGGTCACGGCGGCGGAGTTACCGCAGTAGGTAAATATGTCTATGTTGCCGACGGCGGCTGCCTTACCGCGTTTAATATCGCCGATATCAGAGCAAACGAAACCGCTACTGCCGTAAAGGAAATCAAAGTCGATAACAGTGCGTCTTACGTTTCGTCCGACGAAAATTATGTTTATGTCGGCGAATTCTACCGTGCGGGCAACTACGAAACCGAAGAAAGCCATTACTTCACCACTCCCGAGGGCGAAGAAAACAAAGCTATCGTTTCGGCATATAAAGTCGAAGCAGACGGCGAGCTTAACGCCGCAACCCCGAATTCTCCGTTTCTCTCCCGTCTCTTGTTCAGGGTTTTGCGATGAAAGACGGCGTTGCAATCCTTTCCCGTTCGTGGGGACTTTCTTCGTCGAAAATCGAATTCTACGGCGAACTTGAAAACTCCGGCAAAACCATTTCCGCATCGGGAAAAGAAGTTCCGCTTTACTATGTCGGAAGTAAAAACCTTATCAAGTCGGTCGACGCTCCGTTTTTCAGTGAAGATATAACCGTCGTCGGCGACAGAGTAGTTATCAACTTCGAATCCGCGACAAACAAATATATCATCGGAAAACTCTTCTTCGCAACTCACGCGACGTCCTACCCGATTCCGAGCTTGAATAAATAATAAAAAGTGCCTCGCAAGAGGCACTTTTCTTTACATTAAACTTCTTATTTTCTCTTCAAGGTCTCTGTCAATTTCAAACGAGACCGCTCTCGGCAGGTGGATAAACACGGTGTCTTTACCGGAAATTCGGACGACTTTCGTATTTCGCAGCCACTTTTTCGGCTCTTTTTTTCGGAAAAGTTCGGCGGCGTTTTTATCGAGACTGTTTGTTATCTCTTCCGGGAAGTGCAGCAGAGCCTGTGCCTTTTCATATC
>CAKSPP010000169.1 GCA_934481505.1 uncultured Eubacteriales bacterium | reverse complement strand
CGATAATTCTATTTTCTTTGCAATATTTTCTTTTTCCGATGCCGCAACATATTTTTCGACCAGATTTGCCGCCATATGGTCGTAATCGGGGAAAGTTTCCGTCATCGGCGTTGTGCTGTGAGTATAGCTGATAACATAGTTCTTTGTTTCGACGTCGATACTCAGAATGCTGTCAAAGGCGGCGTCTGTGTTTCTTGCCGAACCCTGTCTTATAATTTCGCCGTGAATGTCTTTTCCGGTTATCGTCAGCTTTTCGTCGTTTTCTTTTGCGATATGAATATCATACCATTTCATCTCGCCCGACGGGAGAGTGAAACGCAGAAAAAAGTTGTCCGAGTCAACGCCGTTTTCAAAAAAGCTGCAAAGATATTCTTTTGTCAGGAATTTTTCCCATACCGACGAATCGACTCCGAAAAGAATTTTCGATTTGAAAATCTCCCGCAGTTCGTCGGTCTTCCAATATTTGTCGGCATAATTCTTTGCGATTTTGTCGTAATGAATAAAAATTCTGTCGTTTTTGCGGTCGAATTCCCAAACCGAATCGCAATAATGGCCGAGTATTTTTATCAGAATTTCTCTTTTCAGCACTTTTATCACCGTATAAATAAGATTATATATAACATATTAACATAGTTTTTTTTGACAGTCAACAGTTTTTTACATTATTCCGCAACCGTGGAAGAATTTTTCATAACAGAATGACAACAGGTGATTTCCTTTTTTCTTCCAGACATAAATCTTAAAATGTCGGGTATACTTTTCAAAATTCGGAAAATATTTGAACAAAATATCCAAAATATGAATTTGACATTTCACAATATTTCCTATTTTGAAAATCGGTTTTGACAAATATGGAAAAACCCTTGCAATTTCGGCAAAAATCTGCTATAATTACCAATGTATTATTTTTTTATTCAAGAGGGAACAGGATATGTTATACTTTTTTCTTGCATTGCTTGCTCTGCTTTTCTGGAGCGGCTCCGATCTTTTCAGTAAAATAGGCTCAAAGCCCGGCGATAAATACAGCCATTGGGAAATGGTAATGGCTGTAGGTCTCATTATGGGGCTTCACGCCATGTATGAAATTTTCATCGGCGGCGTTTCGGTAACCTTTACGGATATCGTCAAATATCTGCCTGCGTCGTTTTGCTACATACTGTCAATGATTTTAGGGTATGTCGGTCTTCGCTATATCGAGCTTTCGATATCGTCTCCGGTCTGCAATTCTTCGGGAGCCATAGCATGGCTTCTCTGTCTTATTTTTATCCCCGGAACCGACACCGGAATTCTCAACGTCTCGGGCGTAATTCTCGTTTGTGCGGGCGTTATCGTCCTCGGGATCGTCGAATATAAAGAAAACGACGAAGCAAGGGAACTTCGACAGAAGAAAGCGAACGTAAAATATGCATTCAGCCCGCTTGCGATAGCTCTTCCGATTCTCTACTGTATTCTCGACGCCGCGGGAACCTTTACCGACACACTTATTCTCGGTAACTGGCTTGAAGAAGAAGTCGCGAACGTCGCTTACGAACTCACGTTCCTCTTTATGGGAATTGTCGCGTTCATCTATGTCGTAATAATCAAGAAATCTCCGCTTAAAATCAAGAGGGATGCTCCGAAACTTGTCGGCGGAATCTGCGAAACGATAGGACAGTTTTTCTATATTTTCGTCGTCGGTTCCGAATTCCGTGCGGGTATCCCGATGATTTCCGCTTACTGTGCGGTTTCGATGATATGGGGCAGAATTTTCTTAAAGGAAAAGCTTTCCTGGAAACACTATATTTCGATTGCGGTAATCGTTGCGGGAATTATCGTTCTCGGAATTTCCGAAATGCTTGCCGAATAACACGAAAAAAATGTCGAATTTCCGAATTGGCAACTGCCAATTCGGAAATTGCTTTTATAAAGAAAGAATAATATGCTATAATGTCCTCACGAAAGTGAGGAATTTTTTTATGAAAAAGAAATCTGTCATAAAACTTGCGATTTCCGCCGCAGTGCTGATTATTGCGTATATTGCGGGAACGGCGTCGGGAATAATAAAGGCGGAAAATATACAGACCGCGTTTTCTTTCGACGCTGCAAAACTTTTGGAACTCTGCGTTATGATTCCCGGAGTTCTTCTTATTAAAAATGCGGTTGTCCTGATTCTCGGACTTTTCCACCCGAAAAATCACCGTGCACGTTCCGTAATTTCGATAATTTCAAGTGTTTTAAGCTACATAGCGTTTATTTTTATTTTGTGTCTCGGCTTAACGATAATCGGCGTCAATATGACTGCTGTTATCGCGTCGGTCGGGGTCTTGGCTCTGATTGTCGGTTTCAGTGCCGAAAGCCTTATCGCGGACATCGTCACGGGGACTTTTATGCTTCTTGAAAATCAGTATAATGTCGGCGATATCGTCGAAGTGAACGGCTTCCGCGGAAAAGTAACCTCGATAGGAATCCGCACGACCTGCATTACCGATTCCGGGGACAACGTAAAGATAATCAACAATTCCGAAATGAAGAATATTCTCAACCGTTCCGATAATTCGTCCCGTGCGGTGAGCGATATTTCGATTCCCTACGAAACCGATATTAAAAAGCTTGAAGAAAAACTTCCCGCTCTCACGAAAGAAATTTTCGAAGAAAATTCTTCTGTTTTCAAGGCCGAACCGCAATATCTCGGAATTCAGGAACTCGGAGATTCGGGCATCGTTCTCCGCTTTGTCGTAGAAGTTTCGGAAAAAGATATTTTCTCCGCAACGAGAATTCTCAATCGTGCCTTGCTTTTAGGCTTTAAGAATCTCGGCGTGGAATGTCCCTATCCGCAGCTTGACGTTCATCAAAAATGAAAAAGCAGGATAAAGAATTCGGACGCCCGACGGAGTTTGCTCCGCTCCCCGACGAATATCTTCAAGGCGGAGGAAAAAACGCCGAACCCGTCCGAAAGAAAAAGAAACGGCTGTTTCTTGTCGCCGCGGCAATCTTGGTCTGCATAGTCGCTTTTTCGACACCGACAAAGCCTCCCGAAAATACCGTTGTCGAAAAGCCAGAAGACCCGAAAACGGAACAGCCGAAAAACGACCCCTCAAACGGCAAAACGGATAATTCCGAAAACGGAATTTCCGTATCTCCGCTTCCCGTATATCCTCTTGAAGATACCACCGATTATTATACCGTATATCTCGATATTTTCGACCCCGCCGAGTCCGACGGAATAAAAAGGGGAGAGGGCGGCTTTGTTTTCGAACAGCAGCTTTTGATGGGGCTTTCTCAAAGTCTTGAAGAACCTCCGGTCTCCGACGGATACATATTTACAGGTTGGGTGATGC
>CAKSPP010000168.1 GCA_934481505.1 uncultured Eubacteriales bacterium | reverse complement strand
GTTCAGCAGTCCGCAGCGGGCGTTCCGCTCTTCGGAGACGCTTCCTCTTACGGATTTTTAACCATACTTTCGACTCTTTCCTGGGGACTCGGTTACTTTGGTATGCCGCAGGTTCTTCTCCGCTTTATGGCTATAAGAAAATCGTCCGAGCTTAAACGCTCCCGCAGAATAGCGACCGTATGGGTTCTTATCTCCCTTACCGCCGCGGTATCTATCGGCGTTCTCGGCAGATATATTCTTCCCGCAGATGCAGGTCTTGCAACCCAGAGCGGTGCGGAAAACGTATTTGCTCACCTTTCGCAGCTTTTGTTCCACCCGGTAATCGCCGGCGTTATAATGGCGGGAATTCTTGCAGCGACCATAAGCTCTTCCGACTCCTATCTTCTTATTGCGGCGTCCGCCGTTTCGAAGAACCTCTTTGAGGGTATAATCAAAAAGGACGCTACCGATAAACAGGTCATGAGAGTTTCAAGGGCTATGCTTCTTTTGATAACCGTTGTCGGAATGGCTATCGCCTGGAACGAAAACAGCATAATATTCGAGATAGTTTCCTTTGCATGGTCGGGCTTCGGAGCAACGTTCGGTCCGATAATGATATTCTCTCTCTTCTGGAAGAGAACGAACAGAGCCGGAGCAATTGCCGGAATGATTGCCGGCGGTTCCATGGTCTTTATCTGGAAACTGCTTCTCAAACCGCTCGGAGGAGTATTCGGAATTTACGAACTTCTTCCCGCTTTCCTCATTTCCAGCATAGTTATAGTTGTTGTTTCTCTTTGCACCGCGAAACCGTCTCCCGAAATCGAAGACGAGTTCGAAAGAGCAAAGAACTACACGGAAGCTTAAAAATTCGGAGCCGAGAAAATCGGCTCCTTTATTTTTCGGAAAATTCGGAAATTGGTATTTACATTTCGTGATATTTGTGGTAAAATAAAAGGTACTAATTTACGGAGATTTGAAATGGATAAATTTATTCTTCATTCGGCTTATAAGCCCACGGGCGACCAGCCGCAGGCAATAGAAAAACTCACCGAGGGGGTTCTTCACGGATACAAAGAACAGACTCTTCTCGGCGTTACGGGTTCCGGAAAAACCTTTACAATGGCTAATATTATCGCAAACCTTAACCGTCCGACATTGGTTCTTGCTCATAACAAGACTCTTGCGGCACAGCTTTGCAGTGAGTTCAGGGAATTCTTCCCCGAAAACGCCGTTGAATATTTCGTTTCATATTACGACTATTATCAACCGGAAGCCTATGTTCCGCATAAAGACGTTTATATCGAGAAAGATTCGAGTATCAACGACGATATCGACAGGCTCCGCCATTCCGCGACCTCGTCGCTTTTTGAGCGTCGGGATGTCATAATCGTTTCGAGCGTTTCCTGCATATATACTCTCGGAGATCCGGCAAACTATAAAAACATGGTTGTTTCGGTAAGAGTCGGGCAGAAAAAGAGCAGGGAACAGGTTATGGCGGATCTTGTCAAAATTCGTTTTACCCGCAACGATTTCGACCTTGTCCGAGGCTGTTTCAGAGTCCGCGGAGACGTTCTGGATGTTTTTCCGGCGTCAAGCACCGATACTCTCGTCAGAATAGAATTTTTCGACGACGAAGTTGAAAGAATAGTAAATGTAAACTGCGTTACGGGCGAAGTCATTTCGAAAATGAACTATGTCGCCATTTTCCCCGCGATGCACTATGTAGCCGAACCCGAACAGATGCAGAAAGCTTTCGGCGAAATAATTGCAGAAATGGAAGACAGAGTCAAATATTTCGAAGAACGCGGAAAGCTGATAGAAGCCCAGAGAATAAGGGAACGGACGATGTATGATATCGAGTTTTTGAAACAGCTCGGCTACTGTAACGGCGTTGAAAACTATTCGAGAATTCTTTCGGGAAGACCTGCGGGCTCAACTCCGTATACCTTGCTTGACTATTTCCCCGACGATTATCTTATGATAGTCGACGAAAGCCATGTTACTCTGCCGCAGGTAAGAGGAATGAGCGGCGGAGACAGAGCAAGAAAAGAAAATCTTGTTGAATACGGTTTCCGTCTTCCTTCGGCATATGACAACAGACCGCTTTATTTCAACGAATTCGAAGACAGAATAAATCAGGCGATTTTTGTTTCTGCGACCCCCGGCCCTTACGAAAAAGAACATTCGGTTCAGACCGTCGAACAGATTATAAGACCGACGGGACTTGTCGATCCGCTTATCGATGTCAAACCGACCGAGGGGCAGATAGACGACCTTGTAACGGAACTTTACAAGAGAATCGAAAAACATGAAAGAGCGTTGGTTCTCACTCTTACGAAAAAGATGGCGGAATCGCTTACCGACTATCTGAAAAATCTCGATATCAGGGTAAGATATCTTCACCACGATATAGATACTCTCGACCGCATTGAAATATTGAGAGACTTGCGTTCGGGTGAATTCGATGTTCTTGTCGGAATAAACCTCCTGCGTGAGGGACTTGATATCCCCGAAGTTTCGCTTATCGCAATTCTCGAAGCCGATAAAGAGGGCTTTTTGAGAAACGAAACCTCCCTTATCCAGATAATCGGACGAGCCGCAAGAAACGCCGAGGGCAGGGTAATAATGTATGCCGACAGCGTTACCGATTCAATGGAAAGGGCGATAACCGAAACGGAACGCCGCCGTGCCATTCAGACCGCCTATAATAAAGAACACGGAATAACGCCGAAGACTATCGTGAAACCCGTTTCCGAAATGATAGGCTTAACGCAGATAATCGACGGCGAAAATGAAAACGAAGACGCGATAGACGCAAAGAAATACAAGAAACTTTCGTATAAAGACAGGAATACGATGATAGAAGACCTTACTGCCGAAATGCGTAAGGCTTCCGAAAAACTTGATTTCGAGCGTGCAGCAAAAATAAGAGATAAAATCAAAAAACTTAAAACCATAAGGTGAATTATGAGAGAAGATATTGTAATAAAAGGTGCAAGAGAAAATAATCTTAAAAATATCGACCTGACTATTCCGAGAAACAAACTTATTGTTTTTACGGGGCTTTCGGGTTCGGGAAAAACCTCTCTTGCGTTTGATACCATATATGCGGAAGGGCAGAGACGCTATGTCGAATCTCTGTCGTCCTATGCCAGAATGTTCCTTGACAGAAAGGGGAAACCCGACGTCGACTATATCGACGGACTTTCCCCCGCAATTTCGATAGACCAGAAGACAACATCGAAAAACCCGCGTTCTACCGTCGGAACGGTTACCGAAATCTATGACTATTTAAGACTTCTTTACGCGAGAGTCGGAGTTCCGCATTGTCCCGTCTGCGGTAAGGAAATAAGAC
>CAKSPP010000167.1 GCA_934481505.1 uncultured Eubacteriales bacterium | reverse complement strand
ATGAAGTTTAGGCGTTTAGCTCTGTTTCTTCTCTGTGCGGCGTTTCTTTTCTGTCTTTCCGCCTGTAAAAATTCTTCTCTAGAAAACAAAAAAGTTGCGGTAATAGTAAAAGCCTTGGATTCCGATTTTTGGCAGAATGTCGAAAACGGGGTTAACAGTGCGGCTGTCGAATACAATATTTCGGTAACTTTCAAAGGACCTCTCAACGAAGAGGATTATTCCGCACAGAACGATATGATTTATGAAGCCATAAGGGACGGCGTTGATGCCATAGTCCTTTCGGCAATCAGCTATACAGAGTCTTCCGACGCTGTGAACGAAGCGGTTAAAAACGGTATAAAAGTCGTAACGGTCGACAGCGGCGTTGATTCGGGAAATGTAAGCCTGTTTATCGGAACCGATAATTTCGAAGCGGGAAGGCAGGCGGCAAAAGCGGCTCTCGACGGCTTTGACGGTGAACGGATAGTTACCGTAGGACTTGTTAATTTTGCCGCAGGAACCGATAACGGAATTCAGCGGGAAGCCGGGTTCAGAGAATATGCGTCCGAAATTCCGGGAGTGAAAATTCTCGATACCGTAACCGCCGATTCAAATCTTTCGAGTGCGACGGCGGCGGCAATTTCTCTTTTGTCCGAAAATCCGTCATTAGATGTTATCGTAGGGTTTAACGAATGGATGACTCTCGGCGTCGGGGACGCAATAAAAACTCTCGGACTTGCCGATAAGGTAAAAGCCGTAGGTTTTGATACGAATTTGAAATCCGTCGGAATGATAGAAACCGGCGAAATGGACGCACTTATCGTTCAGAATCCGTTTGCCATGGGCTATCTTTCTGTCGAATACGCCGCTTCTCTTATAAGGGGAGAAACGCCCGACGGCGATATTCTCTATACCGATGTCGCAACCGTCACAAAAGAAAACCTGTTTGACAGCAATATTCAAAAACTTCTGTTCAAATTCAGATAGAAAGAATGATTTTTTTATGTACAAAGCAGATGAAAAAAGATATGACACCATGAAATATTTCCGCTGCGGAAACAGCGGACTTAAACTCCCGGCTTTTTCGCTCGGGCTTTGGCATAATTTCGGAGATACCGCCCCTTATGCCAATATGAAAGCTCTTTGTTTTACCGCGTTTGACAACGGAATAACTCATTTCGACCTTGCAAATAACTATGGCCCCGAACCGGGAAGTGCGGAAACAAATTTCGGAAAAATACTCCGCGAAGAAATGGGTGCTTACCGTGATGAAATGATTATAAGCACAAAAGCCGGATATACTATGTGGGACGGTCCCTACGGAGACTGGGGAAGCAAAAAATATCTTACCGCAAGCCTTGACGCAAGCCTTAAAAGAATGGGACTTGAATATGTGGATATCTTCTATCATCATCGTCCCGACCCCGAAACGCCGCTCGAAGAAACAATGGACGCTCTCGCACAGGCTGTAAGAAGCGGAAAAGCTCTTTATGCAGGCATTTCGAACTATGACGGCGAAAGACTCGAAAAGGCAACCGCTATCCTCAAAGAAATGAAATGTCCGTTCGTTATTGCACAGAACAGATATTCGATTTTTGACCGTACCGTTGAAAATAACGGACTTAAAGAAACGGCTTACCGCCTCGGCAAGGGAATTATTGCATTCAGCCCTCTTGCACAGGGAATGCTTACCGACAGATATCTCCACGGAATTCCCGAAGACAGCAGAGTGAGAACCGACGGAAGATTTCTTAAAGAAAACGCGATAACCGAAGAAAAGCTCGACAAAATAAGAAAGCTTTCCGAAATTGCCGCCGAAAGGGGACAAACCCTTGCGGAAATGGCTCTCGCGTGGATTCTCCGCGACGGAAAAGTGACTTCCGTTCTTATCGGAGCGTCGAAGCCTTCACAGATTCTCGATAATATTAAGGCGGCGGAAAACCTTTCTTTTACCGAAGAAGAACTTCGCAAGATAGACGAGATTTCTCTCTGAATTAAAAACAAATTGCGGCGGGAATGAAACTCTCGCCGCACAATTTTCGGTCATGCTTGACTAATAGTCCAAAATAGTGTATAATGTATTCGTGCAAATTCGGGTATTCGGCTTTTTCCGTATGCCAAAAACACGAGGTGCAATATGCAAAGTAAAAACAACGTTTCATTTTTATATATATTTTCGATAATTCTTGCAGCGGTTCTTACCGTTATCGTTTTCTGCGTTTTCTTCCTATCGGATAAGCTCACTCCCGTATTCGACAAGGTAATGGAAAACAAAAGCAACACGGAAATATCGTCAAATCCTACCGAAAATAAACTTACGGTAAGTCAGGATTCCGATAACTATAAAGCTCTTGTCGATAAATATACAAATTATCTGAATTCAAGTTATCTCATTGTCGTAAATAAGGATAATCCTCTTCCCGAAGATTATAAAACAATGAGCGTTTCGTCTGTCGAAAATTCCGCAAGACAGCTTGAAACGAGAGCTGCGGAGGCTCTTTCAGAGCTTTTTGCCGCGGCAAACGAAGCCGGTTATAAAAAACATGTCGTTATCTCCGGTTACAGAACCGAAGCCGAGCAGGAAACCGCTTTCAATACAAAGCTGAAATCCTTTATGGACGGCGGATATACCGCAACGGAAGCGGAAACCAAGGCGACGGCGGTTGTTGCAAAACCGGGTTGCAGCGAATTTCAGACGGGACTTCTTGTCGAAATTGCCGAGACGAGAAATATGACGTCGGAAGACTTCGCGTCGACCGAATTGTTTACTTTCTTAAAGGAAAATGCACATCGCTACGGCTTTATTTTGAGATATCCCGAAAATAAATCGAATGTTACGGGTTACGACTTCAATTCTATGGTTTTCAGATATGTCGGAAGCGTCGAATCAAGCACATATATATACGAAAACAACCTTACTCTGGAAGAGTATATCGATTACTTGAAAATTGCTAAACTTTACGCAGAGCAGAAGCTTCAGTTTGTTGAATAATCTTGTCAGTTTATACAGTTTTTTCAATATCGACAATAAATTGTTAAATTTTATCTTTATAATATCAAACGGTAAAATAAAATAAATAAAGGATGGTTTGTTATGAATTATAACAAGAAAACTGTTGAAGACATTGACGTCTCCGGCAAAAAAGTCCTCGTAAGATGCGACTTTAACGTTCCTATGAAAGACGGTGTTATCACCGACGCAAAAAGAATAGTCGAAGCTCTTCCGACTATCAAATATTTGCTTTCCCACAATGCCAAAGTTATCCTTTGTTCTCACCTCGGCAGACCCAAGGGCGAATTCAATATGAAGTATTCTCTTGCTCCCGTAGCAAAGAGACTTACCGAGCTGCTCGGCC
>CAKSPP010000166.1 GCA_934481505.1 uncultured Eubacteriales bacterium | reverse complement strand
GCGACGAACCAGACGGAAGCGGAAAATTTATCACCGCGTTTTTCAGAAACGCCGCAATCAAAGAAAAAGTCACCGACCTTCTCGAAAACCGCGACGGACTTATCTGCGGTATCTGCAACGGCTTCCAGGCTTTAATCAAGCTCGGACTTGTCCCTTACGGCAAGATTATCGACACCGACGAAAACTGCCCGACCCTTACATATAACACGATAGCCCGCCACCAGTCGAAAATCGTCAGAACAAGGGTCGCGTCAAATAAGTCTCCGTGGCTTGCTTTGACCGAAGTCGGCGATATTTACGCCGTTCCCGTTTCCCACGGAGAAGGAAGATTTTTCGCGAGCGAGGAGCTTATACGCAAGCTTGCCGAAAACGGTCAGATAGCAACGCAGTATGTCGATTTTGACGGAAACGCAACGGGAGACGTCCGCTTCAATCCGAACGGCTCGATGTTTGCAATAGAGGGAATAACCTCTCCCGACGGCAGAGTTTTCGGAAAAATGGGACACAGCGAGAGAACCGGCAGCGGACTTTACAAGAACGTTCCGGGAAATTACGATATAAAAATGTTTGAAGCGGCTGTCCGCTACTTCAAATAAGGGGGATTTTATGAAATATTTATCCGATATAGAAATAGCACAGGCAACTGAAATGCAGCCGATAACCGAGGTTGCAAAAACCGCGGGTATTGACGAAAAATATGTCGAAAGATACGGTAACTACAAGGCAAAAATCGACCTTTCGATAATGAACGAAGAAAGAAAAGACGGCAAACTCATTCTTGTCACCGCTATAACTCCGACCCCTGCGGGCGAGGGAAAAACCACGACGACTATAGGTCTTGCCGACGGTCTTAAAAGAATAGGCAAAAATGTTGTCGTCGCTCTCCGCGAACCGTCCTTGGGTCCTGTTTTCGGCGTCAAGGGAGGTGCTGCCGGCGGCGGATACGCCCAGGTCGTCCCGATGGAAGATATAAACCTGCATTTCACGGGCGATTTTCACGCGATAGGAGCGGCAAACAACCTGCTTGCCGCAATGCTCGACAATCATATAAAACAGGGTAACGAACTCGGGATTGATCCGAGAAAGATAACCTGGAAACGCTGCGTCGATATGAACGACCGACAGCTCCGCTTTATTGTCGACGGTCTCGGCGGTGAGGTGAACGGAATGCCCCGCGAAGACGGTTTCGATATCACCGTCGCGTCCGAAATTATGGCTGTTCTCTGCCTTTCGACTTCTATAACCGACCTTAAAACAAGACTTTCGAAAATAATCGTCGGCTATACTTTCGACGGAAAACCCGTTACCTGTGCGGATATTAAGGCTCAGGGAGCAATGACAGCTCTTCTCAAAGACGCCTTAAAACCGAACCTCGTTCAGACTCTCGAACACACTCCCGCTCTCGTCCACGGCGGCCCCTTTGCGAATATCGCTCACGGCTGCAACTCCGTCACGGCAACCCGCCTCGCCTTAAAACTCGGCGATTATGCCGTCACCGAAGCAGGTTTCGGAGCGGATCTCGGAGCGGAAAAATTCCTCGATATCAAATGCCGGATGGCAAACCTTACCCCGTCCGCAGTTGTCGTTGTCGGAACCGTGCGTGCCCTTAAAATGCACGGCGGAAAAGCAAAAACCGAGCTTGCAAAAGAGGATATTCCGGCTCTTGAAAAGGGAATACCCAATCTTCTCCGCCATGTTTCGAATATTAAAAATGTCTATAAACTGCCCTGTGTTGTCGCGATAAACCGTTTCCCGACCGATACAGATGCGGAAATCGATTTCATTATCAAAAAATGCCGCGAACTCGGCGTTAATACCGTGCTTTCGACCGTATGGGCGGAGGGCGGAAAAGGCGGCGAAGAGCTTGCCCGCGAAGTTGTAAGACTCTGCGAAGAGGAAAAAGGCGACTTTACCTTCTCTTACGAACTCAATACTTCGATTGAAGAGAAAATAGAGGCTGTTGTAAAGAAAATCTACGGCGGAAAAGGAATATCCGTTCTTCCCGCGGCAAAAAAACAGATAGAAACGCTCGAAAAACTCGGATTTTCCTCTCTTCCCGTATGTATCGCCAAAACGCAGTACAGTTTTTCGGATAACCCGTCGCTTTTGGGAGCTCCCGAAGACTTCACCGTAACCGTTAAAAATGTCAAGATTTCCGCAGGTGCGGGCTTTATAGTCGTGCTTACGGGCGATATTTTGACAATGCCCGGACTCCCGAAATCGCCTGCCGCCGAGCGTATCGACGTCGACGAAAACGGAAAAATCACCGGACTGTTTTAATCTGAAAACAAAAAATCGAGCCGAGGAATTTCCTCGACTTATTTTTTATAAAAATACCTAAAATATCGTATTTTTACCTTGAAAAACATTATTATTTAATCTAAAATGAAAACTATGAAGTGTTTTACTTTTACAGTAAAAGTTTTGAACATTATAAACATAGTTTTCCACCGCTTTAACCGAGAAATCCACAATTTGAAAACCGTCGTTTACCGCGATATTGACTTTAAGAGAGAAATATTGTATAATAATATATAATAGATAAATATGGTTTGAAATGGTGGATAATATGGCAAAAGCAAAATACGACGACAGCAGTATAAAGACCTTAAAAGGTGCCGACAGAGTAAGAAAACGCCCTTCCGTAATTTTCGGTTCGGACGATATCGTCGGCTGCTGCCATTCCTTTTTTGAAATTCTCTCAAACTCTATCGACGAATTCAAAGAAGGACACGGCGATAAGATAATCGTTTCTTATTTCAAAGACGGCTCGGTCGAAGTTCAGGACTTCGGAAGAGGAATCCCGGTCGACTATAACGAAAAAGAAAAAGCCTATAACTGGGAACTTCTTTTCTGCGAAATGTACGCCGGCGGAAAATACGGAGACACTTATGAATTTTCTCTCGGTCTCAACGGTCTCGGACTTTGTGCAACGCAGTACGCCTCCGAATATATGGACGCGGAAATCTACAACGGCAAAAACCGTTACGAACTGCATTTCAAAAAAGGAAAACCCGTTGAAAAGGATAAGGAAAAACAGCTCGGCAAAACCGAAATGAAGCATAAGAGCGGAACGCGAATCCGCTGGAAACCCGACCTTGAAGTTTTCACCGATATAAAAATGACCCTCGAATATTTCGAGGACGTCTTGAAAAAGCAGGCTATCTGCAACAGCGGTCTTACGATAGTCTTAAAATATCAGAATATCGACGGCAGCGTTACCGAAGAAAATTTCTATTACGAAAACGGTATTTCCGACTACCTTTCCGAAATCGTCGGAACCGAAACGCTGACTTTGCCGCAGGTATGGAACGCCGAAAGAGTAGGCCGCGACCGTGCGGATA
>CAKSPP010000165.1 GCA_934481505.1 uncultured Eubacteriales bacterium | reverse complement strand
GCGTGCGGCGGTCGCAAGAGCGATAATCACCGACCCGAAACTTATCCTTGCCGACGAGCCGACGGGAGCTCTCGATTCAAAAGCGACGGACGAACTCCTGAAACTGTTTTCCGACCTTAATGCGGGCGGACAGACCATTCTTATGGTAACCCATTCGGTAAGTGCCGCAAGCCGAACAGGCAGAATTTTATTTATCCGCGACGGCGAAGTTTTCCATCAGATATACAGAGGGAACCTTACCGACGAAGAACTTTATAAGAAGATTAACGACACTCTTACTCTTATCCGTGCGGGCGGTGAAGTAAGATGAAAAAACATATTTATCCCCGTCTTGCAGCCAACGGAATTTCAAAAAATAAAAGGCTTTATCTGCCGTATCTCTTATCTTGTGCCTGTATGGTCTCTGTTAATTATATAGTTTCCGCACTTGCAAAATCCGAAGTTATAAAGGCTTTACGCGGCGGGGATGCCGTCTGTATGACCTTATCTTTCGGGATTTTCGTTATGTCGGTATTTTCCGTGATATTCCTGTTTTATACCAATTCGTTTATTATCCGCCGACGGAAAAAAGAATTCGGGCTTTATAATATTCTCGGTATGGGTAAAAAGAATATTGCAATAATTCTCTTCTGGGAAAATCTTTTCGCTTTTCTTCTTACTGTTGCGACAGGCCTTATTTTCGGAATAGCGTTTTCAAAACTTGCCGAGCTTGCACTCGTTAAAATAATGAACGGAGAAGTTTCTTTTGCTTTTATCGTTTCTTTTGAAAGTCTTAAATATACGGTTATTATCTTTGCGGTAATTTTTCTGCTTATTTTTCTTAACGGTTTGCGGCAGGTTCATTTTTCGGGAGCGGCGGAGCTTATAAAAAGCGAAAATGTCGGAGAAAAAGCTCCGAAAGCCAATTTTTTCATAGCTCTTCTCGGAGTTTTGCTTTTGGGGGCGGCTTATTATCTTGCGGTGACGATTAAAGGCCCGATTACCGCAATGGCAGTTTTCTTTGCTGCTGTTATTATGGTTATAATCGCGACCTATCTTATTTTTATATCGGCATCGGTTTCTTTCTGTAAACTTCTGCAAAAGAACAAACGCTACTATTATAAACCCAATCATTTTATTTCCGTTTCTTCAATGGCTTTCCGAATGAAGAAAAACGGTGCAGGACTGGCGTCTGTATGTATTCTTGCAACGATGGTCCTTGTCACCATTTCTTCGACCGCAAGCCTTTATATGGGAATGGAAGATTCTCTTGCGGCAATGCACACACGAGACGCATCAATAGATATAAAACTTAAAAATCCCGATTTCGAAAGAGAAACGGAATTTTCCGAAAGTTTAACTTCCGATCTTGAAAAACACGATGTTTCGGTGAAAAACAAAGCTGCGTATATGAAAGCGAAAGTCGCGGGATATTATACCGACGGCGTTTTGCAAACGGATATCGGTTATGTTCCGAAGTCGATAGCTTACGACCCTGATAAGCTTATAACTCTTGTTTTTATCCCACTTTCCGATTATAACGAAATAATGGGGACAAATGAAACGCTGTCTTCGGGAGAGGCGATAGCCACTGTCTTCGGAAAATTCGATATCGGAAAAACTCTTACGGTTGCCTGCGGAAAAACAACGGAAACTCTGAATATTAAAAAAGTTGCCGACTTCTCGGCACGCTCCGACGGGGTTTCTTCCGCTTATCCGTCGATATATGTTGCGGTAAACGACCTTTCCGAAACCGTTTCTCCCTTTGTCGGAATGAGAACTTCGACCGACGAAAACTTTCTTTCATATAGCTATCATTACGGTTTTGATACCGATATATCGGAAGAAAGACAGATGGCTCTTTTCGGCAGTATTTCAACGGATATTGCGGACAGCCTTGCAAAAACCGGCGACGGTACGATAGCTTTTTCCTATTCGAGCGTTGCAACCGACCGAAAAGATTTCATGGGAACATACGGCGGACTTTTGTTCCTCGGAATAGTTCTTTCGCTGGCGTTTTCTTTTGCGGCGGTAATGATAATCTACTATAAGCAGATATCCGAGGGATATGACGACAGAAAGAGATTTGAAATAATGCAGAAAGTCGGCTTGCAGGAAAGAGAAATAAAGAAGAGCATCAATTCTCAGCTGCTGACCGTATTTTTCATGCCACTCGTTTTTGCGGGACTTCATCTCGTCTTCGCTTTTCCTATGGTAAAGAAAATACTTATGCTTTTCAATCTTTCAAATATCTCGGTCTTTGCCGTTACGACAGCCGTTTGTTTTGCGGTTTTCTTCATCCTTTACGCAATAGTTTATAAACTGACTTCAAATTCTTATTATTCGATAGTCAAAACGCGTTAAAAAATGCCCCGAAAGGGGCATTTAATCTTTTCTTTTGGGTTTGAAAATGAGAGCGGTGCAAAGTCCGAAAACTATTGCGGTGGTAATTCCTGCGGCGGTAGCGGTGAGCCCTCCCGTGATTATTCCGAGAAAATCTTTTTCGGCTATCGCTTTTTCGACCCCTTTCGCAAGGGCTGCCCCGAAGCCTGTCAACGGAACCGTCGCTCCCGATTTCGCAAATTCGCAAAACGGCTCATAAAGCCCGACGGCGTAAAGAATTACGCCCGAAACGACGTATCCCGTCAGAATTCTTGCTGGCGTAAGCTTTGTTTTTGCAATCAGAATTTCGCCTATAAGGCAAAGAAGCCCTCCGAAAACAAAACTGTTGAGATAATCCATAAAATCACCTAAATTTTTATATTTACGAGATGCGTAATTCCCGGAATTGACTCGTTCTGCTGGTTGACTATCGGACTCATCAATGCTCCCGTTGCCGCAAAAAGCACATTTTTATACGTCTTTTTCTGCATTTCGGGAAGCAGATATCCCGTAAGCACCGCCGCCGAACAGCCGCAGCCGGAGCCTCCTGCGTGAACATCCTGTTTTTCGGCGTCGAAAATAAGTTTTCCGCAGTCGTCGTAATTTTTCTGCATATTATAGCCGTTCTTTAACATTATTTCGGTCACGACCGCATGCCCGATTTTGCCGAGGTCTCCCGTCAGAATAAGGTCGTAATCTTCGGGCTTTGTATTTGTGTCTTCGAAAAAACGAGTGAAAGTGTCGACAGCCGACGCCGCCATGGCACTTCCCATGTCGTTTATGTCGCAGACGCCCATGTCTATAACTCTTCCCGGACAAATCTTGTCGACTTTCGGATATTCTCCCGCGTCCGCAGTCTTTCCGAGCAGGACACAACCTGCGGCGGTAACCGTCCATTGAGAAGAGGGGGGACGCTGGCTTCCGTATTCAAGCGGAAAACGGAACTGCCTTTCGGCGGAACAGAAATGCGACGATGTTATCGCTATAC
>CAKSPP010000164.1 GCA_934481505.1 uncultured Eubacteriales bacterium | reverse complement strand
CATGAAGCCGGCGGAAGCATACAGTTTACCGATTTTGAAGAACAGGTCGAAAAAGAAAAAGAGTGGAAACGCGTTGTTTCTTCCGTTACCGACACGATAAACGGAGCTTTCGGAAATGTAAATATTAAGCAGACATATCTTGCGACCGTCAAAAAATTGCTTCCCGAATGTTACGATGAATGTGCGGCAAATTTCGCGGAAAAACGCATGAATTACGAAGATCTTTTCCCGATGGCATATCTGAAATTCCTCAGGGGAGATATTCGTCCTTATCATAAAATATCGCAGATAGTCGTCGATGAAGCTCAGGAATATTCTCCGATAATCTATATTTTGCTTTCCAAAATTTTCACGGGTGCAAAATTCACGATTTTGGGAGATGTCAGCCAAAAAACGAATTCGGACGGCTGCGGAATCGAAAGCATTTCCGATTTCTTCCCGAAAAAGCAGATAAAATATTACAGGCTCAACAGGTCGTACAGATCAACCAAAGAAATCAATGATTATCTGAAAACGGTTGATACCTGCACCGACAACCGTGATATAAAATATCTTGACAGAAGCGGACACCCCGTTGATTTCGTGAAAATCTCTTCGGTTGAAGAGGTGGCCAATATCCTTTCCGAATTCAGAAACGAAAAGCACCTTTCGAACGCGATAATCTGCCGTAGTTTTTCGGATTGCGAAAAGCTTTATGAAAAACTCAAAAAGACGGCAAGGGTATATCTTGTCGGAGATGAGGATTCCGTATCCCCGGGACAGAATGTCATAATTCCGTCTTACCTTGTAAAGGGACTTGAATTCGACGCGGTAATCGTCGCGGACAGAAGAAAAGAGTTTCCGGGCGAAGACAATCTTTTCTATGTTTCCTGTTCGAGAGCCCTTCACAGGCTTGCGGTTGCGGAATTTGATAACGAAATATTCGAATAAAAAAAGTAAGACGAGTTTTTCGTCTTACTTTTTTTCTATATGTGCCAACGGATTATGCTCCATTGCGTCTTTGAGTTCGCTGCTTTCAAGGTGAGTGTATATCTGCGTCGTTCCGAGGTTTGCGTGTCCCAAAACCTCCTGCAAAACTCTTACATCGACTCCGTTCTGGTGCATTAGGGTCGCTGCCGTATGCCGCAGTTTGTGCGTTGAATATTTATGATTGTTGAGATTTGCTTTTTCGAGATAGGTGCTTACCAAAGTCTGAACCATTCGGTTTGATATCCGCTTTTTGCGGTTTGTTATGAATAAAGCGTGAAGTTCTGGCGGCGGATTATAAGTTTCTCTTACCGCAAGATAACTCTGAACTGCCGAAACGCACGCTTCGTTTAGGTAAACATCTCTTTGTTTGTTGCCTTTTCCGGTAACGCGGAGAACATTTCCCGTTATATCATTCATATTTATTCCGACAAGTTCCGAAAGACGAAGCCCGCAGTTGAGAAAAAGCGTAATTATCGCATAGTTGCGTTCTTTGTTTTTGCCATCAATACTGTCGAGAAGCTTCATACATTCGTCGATTGAAAGATATATCGGAAGCGACTTCGGCGTTTTTGGGCTTTCGAGATATGTAGTCGGGTTTTCGTCTAAAATCCCTTGTTTGCAAAGGAATTTGAAAAAGCTGCGGAGTGATGAGATTTTTCTGTTCCTTGCTCTTACTGCGTTTCCTCTTTCTTCGTTTACAAAGTTAAGAAATACATAAAGGTCGGAAAGTGTGATTTTTTTGACCTCTTCGATTGTGACGCCCGACGCGTCGATTTCGTTAAAAGGACAGTCCGAACCGTCTCTCGACTTGATAAAGCGGAAAAACACCCGTAAATCGAGATAATATTCGTCGACCGTCTTATCCGACATATTCTTTATTGTTTTGCAATAATAAAGAAATTCGGCGGCAAAATCCGGTATATATTCGTATTTTGCATATTTGCCCATAATCTACCTTATAATTTTGAAAATACGTCTTTAAGCGAAGATACTCTTATGATTTCCATTCCCGAAATTTCGGTTCCTATCTTGTTTTTAGCAGGAACTATTGCACGCGTGAAACCGAGTTTTCGTGCTTCAATAATTCTCTTTTCGATTGACGAAACTATTCTTACTTCTCCCGCAAGCCCGATTTCTCCGATAAGAACTGTATCGGACGGGATTATAAAATCTTTGAGGCTTGACGCAAGAGCTGTTGCTATTGCAAGGTCTGCCGCAGGTTCGGAAATGCGGAGTCCACCGATAATATTGAGATATGCGTCGGAATTTCCGAAATAAAGACCGCATCTTTTTTCGAGAACCGCAATCAGGAGATTGAGCCTGTTATAATCATAACCTGTCGAAACTCTTCTCGGAGCGGGGAACGGGGTTTGAGAGACAAGAGCTTGGATTTCGGCAATTATAGGTCTTGTGCCTTCAAGAACCGAAACCGTCGCAATACCAGAGACACCTTCGGGTTTTCCCTGCATAAACATTGCGGATGGGTTTTCGACTTCGCGAAGCCCTTCTCTTGCCATTTCGAAAACACCGATTTCGTTTGTCGAACCGAATCTGTTTTTTACGGCACGCAGAATTCTGCAATCAAGGGTTCTTTCTCCCTCAAAATAGAGAACCGCGTCGACCATATGTTCCATGACTTTCGGTCCCGCGATAGAACCTTCTTTATTGACATGACCGATAAGAAATATCGGAATACCGCTTGATTTCGCGATTCTCATAAATTCTCCGGTACATTCTTTTACCTGCGAAATACTTCCGGGAGAAGAGGAAATATCTTCTCTTGATATGGTCTGAACGGAATCGATAACGACGATATCGGGCTTTTGCTCTAAAATTCTTTCTCTTATTCTCGAAAGATCGGTTTCCGAAAGTATTAAAATATTATCGGAATTTACACCGATTCTTTCCGCTCTCATTTTGATCTGCTTCGGCGATTCTTCTCCCGAAATATATAAAACGGAAATATTGTGAGAAATACTTTTGCACATTTGCAGCAAAATCGTTGATTTTCCTATACCCGGTTCTCCGCTTATCAAAACGAGCGAGCCTGCGACAATTCCGCCGCCGAGAACTCTGTCGAATTCTTTAATTCCCGTCGGAATTCTGTTTTCGTCGGCATAGTCGATTTCACGCAGCTTTAAGGGTGCGGAGGCGGCGATATCCGATATCGAACGACCCGAAAGAGGTTTTGCTTTTTCTGCGGAAACGATTTCTTCCGTCATGGAGTTCCAAGCTCCGCAGCCGGCACATTTTCCCGCCCATTTCGGACTTGTATATCCGCATTCGGTGCATATAAAAACGGTTTTTGTCTTTGTCGCCATATGAAAATCCTCTTATATTTTATTTCCTTTACATTATAACACAAATTTCCGCATTTGAAAAGGGGCAGGAGAATAAAATTATATTG
>CAKSPP010000163.1 GCA_934481505.1 uncultured Eubacteriales bacterium | reverse complement strand
AGTACAGGTCTTTGAAGGCGTTGTTATCGCCAAGAAACACGGAGGCATTTCCGAAACCTTCACCGTAAGACGCGTATCCTACGGCGTCGGCGTAGAAAAGATCTTCCCGATCAACTCTCCGAGCATTGAAAAGGTTGAGCTTGTCCGTAAAGGTAAAGTTCGCCGTGCTAAGCTCTATTATCTCAGAGACAGAGTCGGTAAGGCTGCCAGAGTTAAGGAAGCACTTTAATTTATTATCGGTGCAAAAGGTAAAAGGCGAGGGTTTTGTTTTATTGCGAAGCCGTCGCCTTTTTAACAACACGGAGGATTTTCGTTATATGGAAGTCAAAAACACAAACGATAATATAACAGAAAAAGCGACGGTGAAAACGTCCCCGGCTCTCGTGTCGTTTTTCGACCTCGTCGAAACATGTATTACCGCCGCGGTCATTGCGGTTCTCATTCTGTTCTTTATTGCAAAAGTCGGAACCGTCGTCGGAACTTCCATGTTAAGCACCATGGAACCCGGGGACAGGTATGTCCTGACTTCTGTTTTTTATACTCCCAAACAGGGAGATATCATAGTCTTTGCTCCCGATGAAGAAGACGCAAACGGCGAAAAATTATGGGTCAAGAGAATTATCGCGACCGAGGGACAGACCGTCAATATCGAAGACGGAAAAGTCTATGTTGACGGCGAAAAACTCGACGAATACTATCTTGACGAAAATATCTATACCGAACCGAAGCTTTACGGCGTCAATACCGTCGTGCCGGAGGGCTGCGTTTTCGTTATGGGAGATAACCGCCCCGTAAGCAAGGACAGCCGCTATATCGGACCGATAAGCGTCGAATCGATAGTCGGAAAAGTATTTTTCAGATTTTGGCCTATAAACAAAATGGGGACTGTTGAAGAATGAGCATAAACTGGTATCCCGGTCATATGACCAAAACCAAGAGAATGATAATCGACAGCCTCAAAGATATTGATATCGTTGTCGAACTTCTCGATTCGAGAATTCCTTTCGCGTCGAAAAACCCCGATATCGAATATCTGACAAAGGATAAACCCAAACTTTTGGTTCTCAATAAAAGCGACCTTTCAGACCCCGCCGAAACGAAAAAATGGGCGGATTACTATAAAAAGAAGGGATATTTCGTAATATCCCAGTCAAGCCTGCGTATGAATACCGAAGCTTTTACTTCGGCTCTCCGCGAACTTTTTGCCGAAAAGGCGGAAAGATACGCGAAAAGAGGAATTACGAATAAGGCGATAAGAATAATGATACTCGGAATTCCGAATGTCGGTAAAAGCACTCTCATAAACGCTTTGAGCGGCGAAAGAAGAGTAAAAGCCGAAGACCGTCCGGGCGTTACCCGCGGAAAACAGTGGATAAGCCTTAAAGGCAATATCTCGCTTCTCGACACTCCCGGAATTCTCTGGGCAAAGCTCGAAAATCAGCACGCCGCGACCCGTCTTGCAATAACGGGTGCGATAAGAGACACCGTGCTTGATGTCGAAGAAATCGCTTTCAGACTTTTGCAGATTTTGGCAAAGGATTATCCCGAAAACTTGAAAGAAAGATATAAGCTTGACGAAATAAATCCCGATATCTATGAACTTATGCTCGATATCGGCAGAAAAAGAGGCTTTATAATAAAGGGCGGAGAAGTCAATACCGAAAGAACCGCAAATGTCCTTCTCGACGAATTCAGAGCCGGAAAAATCGGCAGAATTTCGCTTGAAAAGGTCGCTCTTTTCAATAAATACGAGACGGGAGACGAGGCGTAATGGATCTCTGGAGCTATGAAAAGGCAAAACAAAGAAAAGATACCGTTTTCTGCGGAATAGACGAGGCGGGCAGAGGTCCTCTCTGCGGTCCGGTTTCCGCCGCTGCGGTAATTCTGCCTTTCGGCTGCAATATAGAAGGTCTCAACGACTCAAAAAAGCTTTCCGAAAAAAAGAGGGAAGCACTTTACGATATAATAGTCAAAGAGGCCGCGGCATATGCCGTGGCTTTTTCAACCCCTGCGGAAATCGATAAATACAATATTCTGAATGCCACATACCTTGCGATGAAAAGAGCCGTCGAAAAGCTTTCGGTAAAACCGGATTTTATTTTCGTCGACGGCAACCGTGCCCCCGATTTCGGGATAGAAACCGAAACTATTGTCAAGGGGGACGCAAAAAGTGCGAATATCGCCGCGGCGTCCATTCTCGCAAAGGTCACCCGTGACCGCTATATGAAAGAGCTTGCCGAAAAATATCCCGAATATATGCTCGAAAAACATAAGGGATATCCGACAAAGGAACATTATAAACTCATTCAGACCTACGGCGTAAAGGATTTTTACCGAATGTCGTTTCTGAAAAATTTAGAGGATCATTATGAATAACCCGTCGGCAAAAGCTCTCGGTACGGTTTTTGAGGGCGTTGCCGAAAAAGTTCTCAAAGAAAACGGATATAAAATTCTCGAACGGAACTATAAATACGGCAGATACGAAATAGATATAATCGCAAAGAAAAAAGAGGAGATCGCCTTCGTAGAAGTCAAAAGCCGAAAAGATAACAGCTATCTTCTTCCCGAACAGGCTGTAAACTCCGAAAAAATGAGACACATTCTCTATGCGGCGAGGGGATACATCCGTTCGCTTTATTCCGACGGAATAGATGTCCGCCGACTTTCATATAGTTTTGATGTCGCGGCGATAATCTATACCGAAAATTTTGAGATATCCTCCGTGAAGTATTATAAAGATTACTACGTGGGAGACAAAGATGAAATACTTCGATTTGCACTGTGATACCGCAACCTGCCTTTTCGATGACGGCGAAACCTTTGAAAATACCGATTGCGTCGTCAATTCCCGTTCCGCCGAAACTTTCGAAAAATATTGCCAGACTTTTGCGTTCTGGTTTAATGATGTTACGCACGCAAGAGGGTTTGAATACTTAAAAAACGCTCTTGAATATTTCAGAAAAATCGTTCCCGAAATTTCCGCCGAACCCGTCCTGTCGGTTGAGGGCGGCGGCTGCCTCGAAGGCGACCTCGACAGAATTTTCTGGCTTAAAAGCAAGGGATTCCGCATTTTCGGACTTTCCTGGAACGGCGAAAACGAACTTGCTTCGGGAAACGTCCTTTCCCCGAAAAAGGGGCTTACCCCTCTCGGAAAAGAGGCTGTCGGGCTGCTTGACAAAACGGGAATAGTTCCCGATATTTCGCATCTTTCCGACGCAGGGGTTTATGATGTTTTTTCTTATGCAAAAGGGAAAGTCGTCGCTACTCATTCCTGTGCGAGAAGAGTTTTTGACCACCCCCGAAACATGACCGACGAAATGATAACCGAAATAATTTCACGCGGCGGACTTATCGGCTTAAACCTTTATCCGAAAGCCCTTTCCGAAAATCCGAAAGCGGAAGATCTGCTTTTTCACGCGGAGCATATTCTGTCTA
>CAKSPP010000162.1 GCA_934481505.1 uncultured Eubacteriales bacterium | reverse complement strand
GGGTCACACTTTCGCGATAACGAAAGCCCTTTCCGCCTTTTCCGCAGAGGGAAGCCTCAAAGAGCTTCTTGACGGCGAAAGTTTTGTGACTTGGTTCTCCGACTTTGCCTCAAACTTTGAAAAGAACGCCGAAGAAGTTTCAAGAGAACTTACCGACGTTGCGAAAAAAGTCTTTGCGAAAAACAGACTTTTCGTCGGCTGCGGTGGCAAATTCGACTCTTCTTATATTGAAAAGTTAGTATCGTCTCTTCCTGAAGGCGAAATCGGTGCGGCGGCAAAATATCCCGTTTTCGACAAGGCCGATTGTGTCGTCGAAATTCCCTCGGATGTCGGCTATTCAGGCTTCGGACATAACCTTTACGCTTTGGGCGGCGAATTTTCGGGTTCTGCCGCAGTCGCGGCGTCTCTCTTGACTTTCGGCTATCTTTGGGGTGCTGTCAGAGTTCAGGGAGGAGCTTACGGCACCGGAATGAACGTCAGAGCGAACGGAGACGTTTTCTGCTATTCCTACCGCGACCCCAATCTTGAAAATTCAAGAGCGGCGTTCGGCGGAGTTTCCGATTTCCTTAAAGAATTTGTCGGACAGAATATGCCTCTCGACGATATTATAATCGGAACGGTAAACACGACAGATCCTCTGCTTGACCCGTCGGGTGTCTGCGAGCTTGAATGTATAAGATATCTCAAAGGCTCGACTTTCGAATCTGTCGCGAAACTCAGAGGTCAGATTCTTGATACCACGCCCGAAGACATTGAAAAACTCGCTTCATTCCTTAAAGAATTCGCCGAAAACGGTAAATTCTGTGCCGTCGGCAATAAAGATGCCGTAAAATTTGTAAAAGAATAAATTGTCTTTGTTGACAATCTCGGGCAAATGCAACAATATTGCGACAAAATTTTCCTATAAGAAAAGGTGCCACAGTTTTGTTGCATTTCCTTTTTATACTTAAAAAGTCCTATTTTTTACAAAGAGAGAGGCGAAATAAGTGAAAATCAAGCAGCTGTATGATAAATTATTGAAGATGTTCAAGTCTGTTATTGCGTCCGATAAACAGCGTCGACGCTTTCTTTTCAGCTGCGTTATCGGCTCTCTTTTTCTCTCTTCTCTTTGTATGAGCGTTGTGAATTTCTTCACCCGCGAATATTATCTTCTTATCGCAACTCTTCTTTATTCAGCTTTGTGTTTTGCGGTTATAGCTTTTCTTCATATTTTCCATTTTAACGAAACTGCGGTCTATCTGATTTTTGCCGCGGGAACCCTTGCAATGCTTTCCTTTTTCATTGTTTCAGGTTCGGCAAACGGTTTCAGCTGCCTCTGGATATGCCTTATTCCGAGTTTTTCGCTTTTTATTTTCGGACTTCGCAACGGCTCGGTTTTCTCTTTTGCGGCTTTTTTGCTTATGCTGTTTTTCTTTGAAACGCCTATCGGGAATTCACTTCTTTTATATCAATATTCCGCGGAATTCAAGCTTCGTTTTCCGTTTCTTTACGGCTCTGTTTTTCTTCTTTCCGTCATTATCGAACTTGTCCGAAAAGAAACGCAGTCGCAGCTTGAAGCCTCAAAAAAGGAATTCGGTTATTTCTATCGCCACGACTATCTTACCGGACTTTACAACAGATACGGAATAAGAGAATTCGGACTTAAAATCGCCGAAAATGTAAGCGGTTTTTCCGCAATCATTTTTGATATCGACGACTTTAAGCAGATAAACGATAAATACGGTCACGAGTGCGGAGATGTTGTTCTCAAATCCGTCGCCGATACCGCCGTTCTTTTTGCTTTTGAAGAGGGACGCTGCTGCCGCTGGGGCGGCGAAGAATTCCTTTTTATTATAGGCAGCGAACACGGAGCGGCAATCATTGCCGAAAAAATAAGGGCTGAAATCGAAAGCACGCCGATAATATACGGTGACGAAACTCTTCATATTACGGTGAGCGTCGGAGTTTGTTCTGCTGCCAAGAGTTCGGTTTCTTCCTTCCACGATATAATCGAACTTGCGGATAAGGCTCTTTACCGTGCAAAGGCGGAGGGCAAAAACCGAGTTTGCGTTTACGACGGTTGCAAAATCCCCGAAACCGTGTTATAATATACGGCGGAAGGCGATGTGTTATGAAAAAAATATGCGTTATAACGGGCGGCTCTTCCGGAATCGGTAAAAGTGCCGCTCTTTTTATGTTGAAAAACGGATATTCGGTTTACGAATTTTCAAGAAGAGAAAGCAATATCCCCGATATTTGCCATATTTCGGTCGATGTCACCGATTCTTCCGCCGTTAAAAATGCGGTTTCCGAAGTCTTTTCGAAAGAGGGAAGAATTGACGTTCTTATAAACTGTGCGGGCTTCGGAATTTCGGGGGCTGCGGAGTTTACCGATATCGAGTCCGCTCAAAAACAGTTTGATGTGAATTTCTTCGGAGCGGTCAGGGTTTGCAACGAAGTTATCCCGATAATGCGTGAACAGGGCTTCGGAAAAATCGTAAATGTCGGCTCGGTTGCGGGCGTTATCTCAATTCCATTCCAGAGCTTTTATTCAGCGTCGAAAGCCGCGTTGCTTTCCTATACCGAGGCTTTGGCAAACGAACTCCGTCCTTTCGGAATTTCTGCTGTCTGCATTTTACCGGGCGACATAAAAACGGGCTTTACCGCGGCAAGAAAAAAGGAAAACGCGGGCGACGACATTTATTCGGGGCGAATATCCCGCTCCGTTTCGGTAATGGAAAAAGACGAGGAAAACGGAATGAATGCCGACTCTGCGGGCAGATACATAGCGAAAATCGCTTCTTCAAAAAGCAGAAAGCCCGTCAGAACGATAGGCGTAAAATATAAATTATTTATTTTTTTAACAAAAATTCTTCCGACAGCCGCGGTGAATAAGATAGTCGGAAAAATTTACGCAAAATAGAGGTTTTTATGAAAATTGCAGGTTTTCAAAAGGTTACGCTGCTCGACTTCCCGGGGCTTGTCGCCTGTACGGTTTTTATCGGCGGCTGTAATTTCCGCTGTCCTTTTTGTCATAACGCCGATGTCGTCGAAGAACAAACGGGGGACGAATTTTCAAAAGAAGAAATTCTCGCTTACTTAAAAAAAAGAAAAGGCGTTCTCGACGGGGTATGCGTCACCGGCGGCGAACCGCTGCTTTACCCAGAAACGCTTGATTTTATGCGTGAAATAAAAAATCTCGGCTTCAAAATAAAACTTGATACAAACGGCAGCGTTCCCTCACGCTTAAAAGAAGCCGTTTTTTCGGGGCTTTGCGATTATGTCGCAATGGATATAAAAAACACGCTTGAAAAATATCCGCTTACCGCAGGGGGGCCTGTCAACACCGAAAAAATAAAAGAAAGCGTCGCTTTTCTTCTTTCAGGTGCGGTTCCTTACGAATTTCGAACGACGGTTGTAAAAGAACTTCACACAAAAGACGATATCTTAAAAATTTCGGAAG
>CAKSPP010000161.1 GCA_934481505.1 uncultured Eubacteriales bacterium | reverse complement strand
GCCGAAGCGTAGGCATAAACGCACAAAAGCTTCGCCGACTGCATCGAAACAAGGTCTTTTCTGAAACGGCGTTTTTCCGCAAATTCGTTTCCCGCCGAAAGGTTGAAAATTACCGTCGAACCGTTTTCGGCAAGCGTTTCGGAGGGGGAAGAGGGAACCCACAGATCTTCGCATATTTCAGCCGAAAACGCGAATTCTTCAAAATTGACGGCGGAAATTATCGCTCTTCCGAACGAAACTTTCTCTCCGAAAAAGTCAATTTCACGCTCTTTTTCGCCCTTTGCCGACGCAAAATGTCTTCCCTCGTAAAACTCCGAATAGTTCGGAATGTTTTCTTTCGGAATAATTGCGATGACTTTTCCTTTGAAAATTACCGCCGCACAGTTATATAACTTAAAATCGACGGCAAACGGAAAACCGACTATCGAAATGATGTCAAAGCCCGCGGTTTTTTCGGCAATTTCCTTTACCGCAGCCGCCGCTTCCTTTATGAGTTTCGTCTGCAAAAAAAGGTCTCCGCAGGTGTATCCCGTCACGCAAAGTTCGGGGAAAACAATAACCGACGCGTCCCTTTCTTCCGCAGTTTTTATCATTTCAAGGATATTTTCGCGGTTCGAAACGCAGTCCGCAACCTTTACGACGGGGCTTGCCGCGGCAATTCTTATAAAACCGTCTTTCATATTAAAACCTCTTCCTTAATTTTTGCTTTTCTTTGCGATAAACGCGGTGAGAAACGCTCCGAGAGCGAAGACAACCACTCCGACAACAATATTTACGATATATCCCGAAGTTGCCGAGGGGGACATGATAAACGGCAGAATGTTCTGTCTTGCAATGTCGATTGCCGAGAAAAGAACAAAGCCAGAAATTACCGTGTATGTTATTCTCGACTGCTTGTTAAGAGCATATTCGAGAGCTTTTACCATAGCGAACACAAAGAGAACTCCGAAAATTCCGAACGGCAGAAGCGAAAGAATATCGAGTTTCTTTATCCATTCGAGAATGAGTTCGTAAAGTCCGAGAACGAGAAGAATATGAGAAAGCGAAATTCCCGGCAGGATAAGAGCTACCGCAATGAGTATTCCCGAAATTATATAAAGAGGCAGGTTTCCGAAAAATCCGCCGTCAGAAGAATACGCAATGAAATCTTCGGGAATAAGGGTTATTAAAAGAAGAATAACGATTCCGGCGGCAAAAGCTATCGCGTCGGTCCATTTTAAGGAGGTTATCCCGGCTTTCTTTTTTAAGAGTGCCATACTGCCGATAAGAGTTCCGACAAAGAAACAGTACATTATAAACCCGACGTTTTCCATTAAAAACGACATCGGCCAGGAAAACGCGACAAATCCGACGGCGACTGTCAGCATATAGAAAAGTATCGTTAAGAAATTTTTCTTGAAACTTTTGAAAATGCCCGCGGCGGCGTTTATGAGTTTATCGTAAAACCCGAAAATAAGAGCCATCGTGCCGCCCGAAATTCCGGGAACGAGCATTGACGCTCCGGTAAGAACGCCTTTTGCACCTTCTTTAATAACAGAATTTTTTTTCATATAATTCTCCGTTGTCAATTTTTTCAAACTGATTATAGCAAATAAACGGAGATTTTACAACCTTTAATATAAAAATTCGGAAAATCGTCCTAAAAAACAGCCCTGCAAAGCCTTTCCGCGACCTTTCCGAGCTTTGAAAAGTCCATTGCTTCGACGTAAATTTCTTCGAGATCGTCGTGGAGTGCTTTTTCTTTTTGAAGAGAAGCGAGAGCTTCTTTCGTGCAGGCAGAAAAGATTTTTTTCGCGAAAACGAGCCTTTCACGCGTAAATTCGAAATCTTCCCTAAAAAAGCGTTTTAAGTGAATTCGTCTTGCCGAAGTCGGTTCGAATTCGCAGTCTTTTGTCGAGGTGACGAGTGCCGTCGAAAAAGAGGGAACTGCTATATGTTCGATTTCGTTCGGGGATATCGGAGAATAAAAAGCATAGAAATCAATGCCTGCCTTTTCCAAATATGCCGCCGCTTTTTTCATAAAGTAGGGAGAGGTGAAAAAGTCGTCGCGGAAAACGAAAACCTTGTCGCAAAGGGTATAAATCGTGTCTTTGAAAGTTATATACCCTTTCGGAGTGTAGCCCGAAAGAAAACGCCTGTGGATTTTTCCCGTTTTACCTTTTCTGTCGGGAAAATTCTTTTTCATAAAGCCCGAAATAAAGCCGTCCGCCTTTTCTTCGTCGATAAAATCTCTTGCCGTGCCCGAAATGTCGGCGTAAATTTTTCCTGCCGCTCCGAGATAGTGATAACATCTTGCAAAGCATTTCTTTATTCTGCCTTGGAGCATAAAAATTTCTTTGAGCGACTTTTGCAGTTTTTTTTCGTCCCAATATTCCCCGACATTTATAATTCCGCCCAAAGCTCCGGGAACGGGCGGTTCAAGGGTGTGGGGAGGGGTTCCGTCGACAAGAACCGCTCCGAGCTGCGGAAAAAGCACGCCGTCGAGACTGTCGGGGTCGGAAGAACAGTAGGCGTATTCGGTGAAAATTTCCTTTTTCAACATCTCGCCCGCGACTTTTTTCATCAGACTGCTCTTTCCCGTTCCGGGACCTCCCTTGATAACATAAGCCCTTTTGTTTTCGATAAAAGGTTCGTAATAAGAGAAAAACCCCTCCGGAGTGTTCGCTCCGAGAAAGGTTCTGATACCGAGTCCGTTCATATAATCCCTCTTTCTGTATGTTTTTCTCTAATAGGATATGCAGAAAGAAAAATTACGGCAAAAAGAAAACGCCTCGTCAGAGGCGTTTGGTCAGTGTTTTACAATATTCTCCGCGGCGACAATCTTCTTCTGACAGAAAGGACATTCGACTTCTCCGTCGATTTCGTCGTTTTCTATAAAGAAAAGCTCTTCGCAGAACGGACATTGCAGGGTGTAGAATTCGTCGATATGCTCGTGGTCGCAATGCTCGTCTCCGCAGTCACATTCATGAGCGTGCTGCTCTTCGACCGCACCTTCAAGGTCAAAATTATCGAGAATTACCTGCTGCATATCCTTTATAATCGAAGTCAGATATTCGAGTTCTTCCTCGATTTCGTCGTTTTTTACTGTCTGCAAATCCTGCTTTCCGGCGACGTCTTCGAGCAGTGCGAGCATTTCTTTCATAAGACCGTAATCGGGACTGTCTTTTCTTTCTTCGATTTTTTCTTTCAAGGAATTTATTCTGTTCAAAACGAAATCCATATTTCCTCCTAAAAAATATGACCTCGCATTTTTATGGAGGTCATGATTTTTTCTCTTAAAAGCTTACGCTCTTTCCATGTATTCGCCGGTACGGGTGTCGATTCTTATCATTTCTCCGTCGTTTATGAACATCGGAACTTTGATTTCCGCTCCGGTTTCAAGCGTAGCGTTTTTGAGGGCGTTTGTCGAAGTGTTGCCCTTGACCGCAGGCTCGGTTTCGGTAACGAGA
>CAKSPP010000160.1 GCA_934481505.1 uncultured Eubacteriales bacterium | reverse complement strand
CATTCCGATACCGTTATCGGAAACCGTTATTCTTTTTATTCCTCCGCCGGTTATTTCGACCGTTATTTTCGTCGAGCCTGCGTCAATCGAATTTTCAACAAGCTCTTTTACAACAGACGACGGTCTTTCAACGACCTCGCCTGCGGCGATAAGGTTTGTTATGCTGCTGTCTAAAACATGAATTGCGGACATTTTGTCTCCTTAGTTGCTGTCTGAATTGTTGCTTTTTGCCTCTTTTGAAAGTTTGAAAAGTTCGTTCATCGCTTCAATCGGCGTAAGAACGGTGACATCGAGATTTACAAGTTTGTCTATTATCTGCGAATTGATATCTGCGGCAAGCGAAAGCTGCGGTTCATCGTTTTGAACCTGAACGGTCTTTACATAATGCGGCTTTTCGCTGTCGAGTTCTTTTAAGATTTCTTCCGCACGCTTGACGACCGATTTCGGAAGTCCCGCAAGTTTTGCGACATCGATACCGTAGCTGTCGTCGGTGCCTCCCGGAACAATCTTACGCAAAAATGTTATGCTGTCGCCGCGGCGTTTTGCTGCGACATTGAAGTTTTTAAGGCAGCCGAACTTTTCTTCAAGGGCGACAAGCTCATGATAATGCGTTGCGAAAAGAGCTTTTGCCTTGATTTTTTTTGCAACATATTCGATTACCGCCTGAGCAATGCTCATTCCGTCGAAAGTCGACGTTCCTCTGCCTATTTCGTCGAAAATAAGTAAACTTCGGGAAGTTGCGTTGTTGAGGATATACGCAACTTCGTTCATTTCGACCATAAAAGTCGACTGACCCGAAGTAAGGTCGTCGGATGCCCCGACTCTCGTGAAAATTTTATCGACAATCCCTATCTGAGCCTGTGTTGCGGGAACAAAGCTTCCGATCTGTGCCATCAAAACAATCAGGGCAACCTGCCTCATATAGGTGGATTTACCCGCCATATTCGGTCCTGTTATAAGCGAAATCATATCGGTCGAATTATTGAGAAGAGTGTTGTTCGGGATAAACACCTCGTCTTTTACCATTCTTTCGACAACCGGGTGTCTTCCGTCTTTTATGTTTATGTTGCCGCCCGGTATTATTTCGGGGCAGACATAAGAATTCTTTCTTGCAACCTCGGCAAGGGACGCGAAAGCGTCAAGATCGGAAAGAGCCTCCGCGGTCGATTTAATTCTGTCAAGATTTTTGGCAAGTTCGTTTTTAATCGAAACGAAAATCTCGTTTTCGAGTTTAATTATTGTTTCGTTTGCGGTAAGAAGTTTCGACTCTATATCTTTAAGCTCGGCGGTTATAAACCGTTCGCCGTTTACAAGGGTCTGTTTTCTTATATAGTCTTCGGGAACCATATCTTTAAGCGATTTCGAAACTTCAATATAATATCCGAAGACCTTGTTATAGCCGATTTTCAGAGTCTTTATTCCGGTGCGTTCCTTTTCTCTTGCCTCAATGCCGGCAATAATACTCTTGTTATCGGTCAAAAATGTTTTGAGTTCAGCTATTTCGTTATTGTATGTAGCCTTGATAACGTTGCCCTCTCTTGTCGTTATCGGAGGGTCTTCGACTATAGCATCGTCTATAAGCTTATATAAATCGTCAAGAGGGTCGGTCGTATTGAAAATCTGAACGAGAGCGTCGGACGAAAATTTCGAAAGGATTTCGCGGAGCCTCGGCAATACCGCAAAAGACGACGACAGAGCCCTCATATCCCGCGGAGTTAAGGTGTCGTAAACAAGCTTTGACGAAAGTCTTTCGATATCTCTGACGCTTGACAGCAGCTGCTGAATTTCGTCGCGTTCAACAGTCTTTGAATAAAGTTCGGAAACCGCACCCTGTCTTTTTAATATTTCCTGAATGTTGACAAGCGGTCTTTCAAGGAATTTACGAAGTTTTCTTGCTCCCATTGCGGTCTGTGTTTTGTCAAGCACCCAAAGAAGAGAGCCTTTTTTTGCCTTATTTCGCATGGTCTCGGTAACTTCGAGATTTCGCCATGTGAAATAATCAAGCTCCATAAAGTTCGATCTGTTGGAGAACTGAATGTCTTTAAGATGTGAAAGATCGCAAAGCTGCGTTCTCGAAAGATAAGAAAGAAGAGCACCGAAGCAGTTTATCGCGATATCGTCCGAAAAGCCGTAATTTTCATAATTTGCACCGAGATGAAGAGCAACCGCTCCCCTTGCGTTTTCCTTTTCGAAATCTTCGGCAAGCCCCTCGGTAAAAACGCACTGGTTCTGCTCGTCCGAAAAATAGTTTTTAAGAAACGGCAGAGATTTTAAGGGAACATTCGAATATGCTTCTTTCGGAGCATATTTCGAAAATTCGCCTATCATCTTGAAATCGGAATGTTGATATTTTTCCGAAATCAAAACTTCCCCCGTCGAGATATCGGCAAAGGCGAAAATAATTTCTTTTGTTTCGGGATCGTCGTAAATTCCGACAATATAGTTGTTTGTTTTTTCATCGAGCATCTGCGGCTCGGTGACTGTTCCCGGAGTAATCGTCCTTACGATTTTTCTGCCGACGACATCGTTTGTTTCCGGGTCTTTTATCTGTTCGCAGATAGAGACTTTATAGCCTCTTTGCACGAGGCGTGCGATATAAGTGTCAACGCTGTGGTAAGGAACGCCGCACATAGGTGCTTTTTCGGGAAGACCGCAGTCTTTTTTCGTAAGCGTTATATCGAGTTCCTTACTTGCAAGGACGGCGTCGTCGAAAAACATTTCGTAAAAATCGCCGAGCCTGTAAAAAAGAAGATAATCCTTGTTCTCTTCTTTCATATCCTTATATTGCTGCATTACCGGTGAAAGAGGCATTTTAATATCTCCTGATCTTTTGGATTAGTGGCAGCCGCCGCAGGTCGAGCAATCGTGAGTGCACGAGGGATCTTCGCCCGTAACATGGAAGTTGATTATGCCGTAAACTTCATTTACAAGTTTTTCAACTTCGTTTTTAGCGGTGTTGAAATCGTTATAAGTTTCATTCTTGAAAATGTCCGCATAAAGTTCTCTCATTTTTTCCTGATGGGAAGCGAGCTTTGCTTCGTCTTTATCGTTGCCTTTGCCCATTTCTTCAACGACATTCATTTTTTCGACGTTGAATTCGCCGATAAGTTTCTGAAGAGTTTCGTCGTTATCGTATTTGGCTTTCATTTCTTCATATTCTTTGAATATTTTGCTTGAAGTTATTGCTTCTCCGAGTTTGTTTGCAAGTTTTTTGATATTTTCCGTTGACATTTTTATTCTCCTTTGTTTTTTAATTTATATGATCCGGCCGAAAACAGCCCAGTTCAAAGCTTTATCAATTTTGACGGAAACAAATTCGCCTGTAATTCCGTCCTTTGCGGGAAATCTGACGATAGTATTATCTTCCGTTCTCCCCGTCATATTCTCGCGGTCGCCGTCGGGATAGCCTTCGACTAAAACTTCCACGGTCTTTCCGAGATATTTTTCATTTGCCTTAACC
>CAKSPP010000159.1 GCA_934481505.1 uncultured Eubacteriales bacterium | reverse complement strand
CCTTTATGAAGGAATTTATAAATCACCTGACCGAACGCAATTTCCAGAACAAGACAGTTGCGTTTATCGAAAACGGGAAAGAAACCGATACTTACAGCTGCGTAAACTGCGGCGACAGCTATGTTGAAACGACTGAAATTCAAAATACCGACAGACAGCCTGCCGAAACTCAGGAGGGCGGAATTTCCGTTCCCGTAATCATTGCAATTTCAGCCGCGGTAATAATTCCCTGCGGAATCGCGTTGTTCTTTATTATCAAACGAAAAAAATCGACATAAAAAAGCCCCTTCGGGGGCTTCTTTTTATCTGTTTGACAAATAATTGTTATAATGTTATACTGTTTATATATAATTTCTTAATATTTTTTCCGAATAAGGAGTTTGCCATGACAGCTTTCAGAAAAATCGCCGCTTTTATCCTGTGTTTCGTGTTTATTTCGGCACTTTTCCCCATACCCGAATTATCCGCCGCCGACGGAGAACTTGCCGACGGCGTCTATTATAAGATAGTGGGAGACCACGCCGCAGCAACGGGCTGTGCCGACGGAGTGACGGATATTGTCATAAAATCGGAATATAACGGCCTTCCCGTAACCGAGGTTTCGGGTTTTGCGGGGAAAACCGATCTTAACAGCGTCGTTTTGCCCGACAGCGTCACCACAATTAAAAACGCCGCATTTTTCGGCTGCACATGGCTTTCGGAAATAACTTTCGGGGCTTCCGTTCTGAATGTTGAGCCGAGTGCTTTTTACGACTGCTACAATGTAAAAAAAATAAATATACCGGATATTTCGAAATGGTGTGCTTCATCTTTTGCGAATTTCAATTCCTGTCCGTTCGCAGGGACCGCCGCAGATCTTTATGTAAACGGTGAAAAGGTCGTGGATCTTGTTATTCCGGAGGGCGTCACTTCGATAGGCGAATATGCTTTTGCCGAACTGAATTCCATACATTCGGTATCCCTGCCGAAGAGCCTTACCGAAATAGGGAGTTCCGCTTTTGCGAGCTGCTACGGGCTTGAAAAAGTCAACATCTCCGACATTTCCGCATGGATCATGATAAATTTCGGAGAATACGACGCAAACCCCGTTCTTTATGCGAAAAATCTTTATCTTAACGGAGAACCCTTAAAAGAAGCCGTATTCCCCGAAGGCACAAAAATCGTCGGGAGAGCGTTTTACGGCTGTAAAAGCCTTGAAAAGGTCGTTCTGCCGGAGGGAGTTACCGAAATAGAAAGCAGTGCTTTCGCAAACTGCTCCGCCCTCAAAGAAATAAACATACCGCAAAGTCTGACCCTGCTCGGCGACAGTGCGTTTGCCGGCTGTCAGGCACTCACTTCGGTCTCTCTTCCCGACGGGCTTAAAACTCTCGGCAAAGGCGTTTTCAGGGACTGCGTAAGACTTTCCGATATAAAAATCCCCGACAGCGTAACGTCCATCGGAGAATTTGCTTTTTCGGGGTGTACATCGCTCACGGAGATTTCTGTTCCCGACGGCATAAAAACTCTGGAGGACTACTTTGTTTCGGGCTGTACGAGCCTTACGAAAGTTACCCTGCCCGACAGTATCGAAACTATCGGACAGGCGGCGTTCGGCGGCTGTCAGAGCCTGACGGAAATAAAACTTCCGAAAAATCTTAAGAATTTCGGCTTTCAGATCTTCGGATTCTGTATAAGCCTTACCGAAATAGAAATTCCCGAGGGAGTTGAAACGCTTCCTTACGAACTTTTCGCTTCCTGCGAAAAACTCGTAAGAGTAAAACTCCCGTCGACGCTTACCCGCATTGAAGAAGCCGCGTTCAACGATTGCCCGAGCCTGAAAAAAATAGGGATTCCCGACAGCGTTGAATATATACACAACACCGCCTTCTGGAATATAACGCTTGAAACTTCCCGCGGAAGTTACGCCGAAAACTTTGCAAAAACTCATTCCGACGGATATGATATTTCTCTTGCTTATCATTCGGGCGGAGAAGCGACCTGTGTTTCGGGTGCGATCTGCGAAAGCTGCGGACTTACCTACGGCGGAAAAGCCCCCGACAACCATAAACATACGGAAACAATAAACACCGTTCCGCCGACCTGTCAGCAAGAGGGATATTCGGGAGACACCGCCTGCCTTGACTGCGGCGAAATAATTTCTCACGGGACAAGTACAGGGAAATCGGACCATTCCTATAAAACCGAAAAAATTTTCCCGACAAAAGACTCACAGGGTTACACTTTGCACACCTGCGTCTACTGCGGAGACAATTACAAGGACAATTATACCGATCTTATCATCGGAGACATTAACGGCGACGGGGTTGTGAACGGGCGTGACAGGCTGCTGCTTACAAGGTGGCTCGCAAAATGGCCGGAAGCCCTTGCCGAAGGCATTAACGAAGCCGCGGCTGATGTCAACTGCGACGGCAAAATCAACGGACAGGACAGACTTATTCTGACGCGATACCTCGCCCGCTGGGAAGAATATAAAACTTTGCCTTATACAGAATAGAAACTTATAGAGCCTCCGACCGCCGGAGGCTCTTTTCATCTTTACAAAACCATTTTTCTGTGATATAATAAGAGTGCCAAACAAACTGAATGAGAACGACGGGGTATTTTTATAAAATACTCTCTTTTCGTGTACGCTGCCGTAATATGGTAAAAACGCGGTCCCTTTCAGGCGTATACGGATATCCCGTGTTCTTGAGTTTGTTTGGCGACAATCGGGGCTTGCGTTTTTCGGTGCGTCGGCTTCGGTTGACGCACTTTTTATATTACGGAGGAAAAATTATGAAAAAACTTTTGACCCTGCTTGTTGCGGCGGCTCTCGTTTTCTCTTTTGCCGCCTGCTCGCCTGACGAAAAACCCGAAGAAAATCCACCCGCAAAAACAGAAGAAAAGCTCGAAAACACGGAAAAAACCGAAATTCCGACAGAAGACACCGAAAAGACGGAACCCGAAAAAACCGAGCCCGAAAAAACCGAACCCGTTTCGAAAACACAGATTCCCGCAAAGACTGAAAAAACCGAACATACTCACAGTTTTTCGGCTGCCACCTGCACTTCTCCCGCAAAATGTTCCTGCGGACAGACAAAAGGCAAGGCTCTCGGACACAAATGGACGGACGCCACCTGCAAATCGCCGAAAAAATGTTCTGTCTGCGGTGTAACGGAGGGCGGCACAGGCTCTCACAAATATGACGGGAACGGGAAATGCACCGTCTGCGGAGCGTTTAATTACACCGTCACTGGAGCTTTGAAAAGCTGCATGAAACAGGCAAACAGCCGAAACGCAGAATATTTTGATGTTTATCGGATTCTTGATGTAAGATATGTCGAGAACGCCCGCTGTATCTGCGACACCGAAAAAAAGGATAACTACATTTCCGTTTTTATCTATTTCTATTGGGAAAAGAACGGAACTTACGGCTGGGATCTCGACGTTTACGATGTTCATAAATCGTCGGGCGGTTACAGTCCGTCG
>CAKSPP010000158.1 GCA_934481505.1 uncultured Eubacteriales bacterium | reverse complement strand
CAGGCTGATTGACAGCTTTGTCAATGCGATTTTCCTTTATGACGACAGGATTACGTTCACATTCAATTATAAAGACGGAACTAAAACAATCAATTTCACCGAGCTTGAAAAATCGGGCTTGGGTTCGGATATTACTGCACTCGCTGCACCAAAAAAAGACAGCCAAACGGCTGTCTTTTTTTTATCCAATCCGAAGAATTGGTATGTAATCTCACCGAGTGAGTATGTAATCGCCGCAGGGGTATGTTCATCAAGTGTATTCTTCGGATTGATTACATATATTTCCTTGCAAAAATGATTACATTCCGACTTCGTCGGATTACATGCAAGACTTCGCCTTGATTTATGCGACACAAAAAGACACCTTCGTGTATCTTTTTTATCTTTACTCGAATTAAAAAATCCGAACATAGTGTGTCGTTGAGTGAGGGTTTCCGACAGAGCCGGCAAACGAAACTGAGTTCTTCTACCCCTGCAAAAATCAGCAAACATCATAGTATGTCTGCCGATTTTCAATTTTTCACTCTTCATTATTCATTTCTTTTTATTTTCCGATTTTGAAATAATTAAAAGTAAAAATTGAAAGTTGTATAATAAAAACAGACATCATGGAAAGTAAAAATATGATGTACTTGCATAAAACAGAAAAAAAATGGCAAAACTAACAATAAATCTCTGTAAAGGAGCGTTAGTATGCCTTCAAAATTCAGAAAAACGGAGAAAAACTCCGACAGCCGTTCAACCCTTGCCGTAATATTGGCAATAAGCTTTCTGCTCGTAATCATTTCGGGAGCAGCCGCAGTTATGAATAAAGAAAAAGCAGAAGAAGATCCGCCGTCAAAAGTGACGGAGAACAAATATACGGGAGACGAAAAGTCCGACGATATAAAAAAAGATCAGACAATAAAAGTCGAGGACAACGAAAATTCAACCGTAAACAGCAATACGGAAAACGGCGGAAATTCCGACAAAGAAGAAAAAACGCCGACGGTGTTCGTTTATCCCTGCGAAAAAGAAATCGTCTGCAATTATTCCGGAACAACTCCCGTTTTTTCGGATGTTCTCGCCGATTGGAGAACCCACCAGGCAATAGATTACGCAGAAACCGAACCTTTTGAAGTCAAAGCCGCAGCCGACGGAAAAGTCGAAGATATCTATACCGACGGACTTATGGGCGTCACTGTTTTAATAGACCACGGAGACGGAATAAAGACCGTATATCAGTCGCTTGCCGACTCCCCCACCGTTAAAACGGGCGACGAAGTAAAAGGCGGACAAATAATCGGACTTTCGGGAAAGAGTGCCGTTTCGGAAAAATATGACGACAAAAACATGCTTCATTTCGCAATGCTCGATAACGGCAAATATATCGACCCCGCAGAAAAAATAGCACAGTAAAATTCAAGGCTGACAGGTTTTCCCTATCAGCCTTTTAATTTTAATATTTCAGAGCTCTTATTGCATTGAGAACAGCTATAATCATAACGCCGACATCGGCAAATATCGCAGCCCACATATTCGCAATACCTACCGCAGTAAGTGCAAGGCATGCAAATTTAACCACAAGCGAAAGGATAATATTTTCGCGGACGATACGGATACATTTTCTCGATATCCTGACTGCTTTTACTATCTGTTCGGGATCGTCGTCCATCAAAACGACATCCGCGGCTTCTATTGCGGCATCGGAGCCCATAGCTCCCATTGCGATTCCTATATCCGCACGGGTAAGGACGGGAGCGTCGTTTATACCGTCTCCGACAAACGCAAGCTTACCTTTTTCATCCTTTTCGTTCATCAGTTTTTCGACTTCCTCGACCTTATCGGCAGGAAGAAGTTCGCTTCTTACTTCATCGACTCCGAGTTCGGAAGCAACTTTTTCGGCAACGGCTTTCGCATCACCCGTAAGCATAACGGTTTTCTTTACTCCCGCTTTTTTAAGTTCCGCAATAGCCTCTTTTGAATGGGGTTTTATAATATCGGAAATTACGATATGACCGACATAGTTTCCGTCGACAGAAACATGGATTATCGTCCCGACGCTGTGACATTCAATGCACTGAATACCGAGTTTTTCCATAAGTTTACCGTTACCTGCGGCGACCTTATGACCGTCTACGGTTGCCGTCACTCCGTGACCGCTTATTTCTTCGATATCCGAAACTCTCCTGCGGTCGATATGTTTTCCGTAAGCCTTTTGCAAGCTCTTGCTTATCGGGTGAGATGAAGCACATTCCGCAAGTGCGGCATATTCGAGAATTTTGTCTTTATCGATTTCGTTATGGTGAACTGCCGTTACTTCAAAAACGCCTTTTGTAAGCGTTCCGGTTTTATCAAAAACGATATATTCCGCAGCGGAAAGAGCTTCAAGATAGTTCGAACCTTTTATGAGAACGCCTTCTTTGCTCGAACCGCCGATACCTGCAAAGAAGCTTAGCGGAATACTGATAACCAAAGCACAGGGACAGCTTACAACAAGGAAGGTCAAAGCACGATAAATCCAATCGACCCAATCGGGAGTCATTCCGAAAAGAAGACGGCCGAGAGGGAAAATTATTCCGAGAACAAACGCCGAAATACATACGACGGGAGTATAAATTTTTGCAAAACGGGAAATAAAGGCTTCGGATTTCGACTTTCTCGAACTTGCGTTTTCAACAAGATCAAGGATTTTCGAAACGGTGGAATCTCCGAATTCCTTTGTCGTTCTGATTTTGAGAACGCCGCTCATATTTACACAGCCGCTTATGATTTCGTCATTTTCTCCGACATCACGCGGCAGACTCTCGCCCGTAAGAGCACTTGTGTTAAGAGTTGACATACCGTCAACGACAACGCCGTCAAGAGGAACTTTTTCGCCCGGCTGAACGACGATAATGCTTCCTACCGGGACTTCGTCCGGGTCAACCTTTTTAAGCTCGCCGTTTTCTTCAATATTCGCATAGTCGGGGCGGATATCCATAAGGGACGTGATATTCTTACGACTCTTGCCGACGGCATAACTCTGGAACAGTTCGCCTACCTGATAAAACAGCATAACGGCAATACCTTCGACATATTCGCCGCTCTGCGTCCATACGGCAATAACAAACGCACCGATCGTAGCGACCGCCATAAGGAAGTTTTCGTCAAAAGGACGACCGTTAAGTACTCCCCTGCCCGCTTTTTTGAGGATATCGTATCCGATTATTATATATGCAGCAAGATACGCTATCAACTGCGGAATTCCGGTTATCGGAATAAATTTCAGACCTATAAGCATTACAGCGGTTATTATTATTCGTATAAGAACCTTTTTCTGTTTTTTTGTCATGGTCTTTTCTCCTTATAAGACTTACAGTTCGATCCCGCAGTCGGATTCAACCTTTTTGCAGGCCTTTACAACATCTTTCATTACTTTTTTCTCGTCGCTGCCCTCTTCGAATTCAATTATCATTTTCTGCATCATGAAATTTACGGTTGCAGAGGCA
>CAKSPP010000157.1 GCA_934481505.1 uncultured Eubacteriales bacterium | reverse complement strand
GGAGAAGACCGTGATCGACGAAAATACAGGTCAGGTTTTTGCCGACGGCTTTTGCGACAAGGGTCGCCGCAACCGACGAATCGACGCCGCCCGAAAGGGCACACAAAACTTTCTTATCGCCGACCTGTTCTTTGATTTTCTTAATCATTTCGTCGGCGTAGTTTTCCATATTCCAGTCGCCAGAAGCGTTGCAGATGCCGTAAATGAAGTTATGCAGAATCGCGTTTCCGTTTTCGGTATGCGAAACCTCGGTATGGAACTGGATTGCGTAAAGCCCTTTTTCTTCGTTTTCGAGGGCAGCTATCGGGCAGTCTTTTGTCGAGCCGACTATCTTGAAGCCTTCGGGGGCTTTTTTCATCTGGTCGGTATGGCTCATCCAGCAGACGCCGTCGGGAATATCCTTGAAAAGACGGGAGGTGCGGTCGTATTTTATCTCGGTTTTTCCGTATTCTCTTACGTCTGCGGTCTCAACCTTTCCGCCGAGGAGATGACACATCAGCTGTGCTCCGTAGCAGATTCCGAGAACGGGAATTCCGAGTTCGAAAATCTCGGTCGGGCAAACCGGGGAATCCTTTTCGTAAACGCTGTTCGGTCCTCCGGTAAAGATAATTCCGATAGGCGAAAGCTTTTTGATTTCTTCGATCGGCGTGGTATGGGGCTTAACCTCGCAATAGACATTAAGGTCTCTTACTCTTCTTGCAATAAGCTGATTGTACTGTCCGCCGAAATCGAGGACAAGAACGAGCTGATGATCCATAATATACTCCTTCAATTTTTCTATTATTTTTTATGATATCATAAAGAAGTGAAAAAATCAACAATATATATTAAGTTTTGCAGTTTATTCATAATCTGTATAGTTTTTAATTTTGTAAGAATTTTGCCATAAATGTGTGATACACTATAACCAGAATATGAACCCGAAGGGAGTTTTTAATATGAGTAAATCAAAAGGATTTTTTGCCGGCGTTCTTGTAACCATGCTTGCCGGTGCTGCGGCTTACGCTGCTTATAAAACCGTTAAAACCATCGAAGAAAGACAGATGTGCTGTGCCGCCGACTGCGAAGACTGCGATTACTATGACGACTGCTACGGCGACGACTGCGATTGCTGCTCCGACGACTTTATGCCCGACGAAGATATCGCATACTGCGACTGCAAGACCTGCGACAAAGAAGCGGAAGCCGAAGAAAAACCCGAAGACGGCGAAGCCGAATAATCAAAAAGGAGAAATCCCGCAGTCTTGACTGTGGGATTTTTTTATATATGAAAATAAAGAAAATCATTACGGCAGTATTGCCGGTGCTTATGCTGATTGCCGAAATTTTGCCTGTCGGGGCGGTTCTCATTTTCAAAGTTCCGACCGAAACGGGAACGGAAACATTGAGAATGACATATTCATATTTTGACCTGACGCCTATGGGATACGCGAACGTAGGCCCTCTTTTCTGTGCGGTTTTTACCGTTCTGCTTATCGTTTCGGTCGTCATTTTCCTTATTTTTCCGTCGAAGAAAAGCAGGCTTGCGGTTCTGTGTCTTTCGGTTCTCACTCTTGTCTTTTCGCTGCTGCCGATAATGTTCGGCGGTGAATATCTGTCGGCTGTCGGAATTATAATCTCGGTTTTTGCGTTGGCGGAAACCTTACTTATAATTTGTTAAATAAATTTGAAAAATCGGAAAATCGGTTGACTTTCCGATTTTTGTGTATTATAATCATAACAGTGTTATGAATGGGGCTGATTTTTTGGCTAAAAGAAAAGAAGGCGTTTCCGAAAAGCTGATTTCCGAAAACGGAATTTTTGCCGATATGGTAAAAAAACAGACCGAAAGCGGAAGTTGGTCAATAGCATAAATAAAAAAAATGAAGCCGTGTCTTGCGACACGGCTTTTTCATATTCAGAATTATTTTTCAAGCGGCGAATTTGCCTTTTTCGTGTTTACTCTGTCGAAAATAAAACCGAGCAGGAAGATTACTGCGGCAAACGCCAAAAATCCGAGGTTCTTTATTCCGTGAGTGTAAATCGCGGCATAAATGAAGAGGCAGGCTCCGAGAATTGCCAAAACGGGCATTACAAATCTCTTGAACGCACCGAACTCCTTGCCTTTTTTCATAAACATAATGTAAAGCGGCAGATAGAACGCGTAAACGCAGATAAGGGGAAGTTCGGTCGAGTCGAACGCGAAAATTCCCATCTGTTCGCCTATCGGGGAAAGGTTCGCGATAAAGAAATAGAAGAGCCAGAAAGCGTTGGCCGCAAGCGAAAGAATACTTGCGTTTGCGGGCATTCCGCTCTGTTCGTCGACTTTCGCAAAGAATTTCGGGTTGGGTCCTTCTCCGCGGGCTGCAAGGGAGTAAAATCCGCGGCAGCAGGCACAGGTAAGTCCGTTAAGAGTTCCGAGGCAGGAAACCGCGATAAATACGGTAAGAATTGTTCCCGCGACATTTCCGAATGTCTGAATGAACGCATAAGACGCACCGTTTTCGAGAAGTTCGGCGGTGGGAACGCTTCCGGAGATTCCTATGTAATAAAGCATATAAACAACAACGACGACTATCGTTCCGAGAACAAGAGCTCGGGGAAGATTTTTCTTCGCGTCTTTGATTTCGGAGTTTATCGCGGTCGCAATAACCCAACCTTCATACGCGAAAACGGAAGTGCAGACGCCGGGGATAAGCATACCCCAGTTCCAGGAAGTATTGGCGACAGCCTCACCGTCCTTTACAAAGGTCGAAAGGTTCTGGGCAAGGTCACCGTTCATAAGACCTGCGATAAGTCCGACAACGCCCATCAAAAGCAGCGGAACAAGTTTTATCGCAGTCATGGAAACCTGCAATTTGCCCGCAAGTTTCGGAGCAAGAGCGTTTATGGCAAAGGCCATTGCAAGATAAAAACTCGCGAGGGTCATAACTTCGCCGTTCGAAACGTCGGTATTGCCGAAGATTGCAAGCGTATATCTTGAGGAAAGCCATGCGAGAGCTGAGGTCATCGCAGGGTAGTATGCGGTCGACATAAACCAGCCGACATAATAAGCGTATTTTCTGCCGACGAACGCTTCGGTGTAGTCGACAACGCCGTTGACCTTTTCGAATTTCGTTCCCATTACGGCGAAAACATACGCACTGATTACCATTACGATACCGCCGAGAAGCCAAGCGAGAAGAGCAATCGGCAAATCTCCGCTCGTTTTGTTGAGCATTACCTCAGCCTTGAAGAAAACGCCTGAACCGATAACGATACCGACAACCATTGCAATGGCGGTTATCAGACCGTATTTTTTTGTTAGGCTTTGATTTTCCATTAGAAAACCTCCTAAAATATTGATTTACAATGAAAATCGCGGCGTCGGAAACACACAACGCACGCGTCTATTAAAAATATACGCTTACAGTATAGCACAATTAATCCAAATTGTCAAGAAATTCTTAACAATTTGTCCTTATTTCTTTCAAAATTTTACAACAGACAAAAATTGCAAAGCCGAATATGCGAAAAGGTTTGTTAATATAATGAAAAGGAAAAGGGCAGGT
>CAKSPP010000156.1 GCA_934481505.1 uncultured Eubacteriales bacterium | reverse complement strand
TTGTTATACAGAGAGGAGATTAGTGCTTCGTTTCATGTGAGCGTAGCGAACGCTTCACGGCAGCATGGTTGCCGCTTCCTGCTGCGAAGCAATGCTTCATTGACAAATATTTATCAAAATGATATACTTTTGTCATAAGGAGGTGGTTCTGTGTCCAACGATAAACTTTCCGAACTGTCTATGGAATTTGCCGTTCAGATAATCAAGCTTGTAAAGCAATTAAAAGAGCAGAGAGAAAGTATTATATCCAATCAAATCGGCAGAAGCGGCACATCAATCGGAGCAAATATCCGTGAAGCCAAATATGCACACAGTATATCTGATTTTATATCAAAATTGCAGATATCTCTTAAAGAAGCAAGTGAAACGGGGTATTGGCTGGAACTTCTGTATAAAACAAATTATATAGATGTCGAACAGTATTCACTTCTCGAAAGTAAATGTAAATCCCCGAGAGCGATGCTTGTATCTTCAATAAATACAGCAAAAAAGAATATGACGAAATAATTTTTTATGACAGGATTAAACGATAAGCAATATTCGAAATTTGGGGATGGCCATGATTGAAAAAATAATTGAAATTCAAAAAGCTTTAGAGTCTGAACTTTATAACTGTGCCTTGACTTTGACCTTGACATTGCCGGATATTTGCGGTAAAGTAGAATACCCGGAGTTGAAATCCAAAGATAGATATATATTATGGTTTGATAACTACGCAAAACCTTTGTTTATAACTTCTGCTCAATTTCTTCCGGGAGAAAAAATTGTTGATTACACAATTATTTCTGCCGAAGAATTATGGAAAATAAGGTGTGCTGTATTTCACTCAGGGAATTATAAAGTGCAAGGAATCTCCCTGTCCGATATTTCATTCCATGCTCACAGACGAAATGGGGAAAATTACAGTCATTTTATTCGTGACGCACGAAAGGCGGATTTTGATGTTATATTTATCTGCGAAACGGTATGTAGGGCGGCTGAACAATATTACTGTGGAAAAAATGATAAATCCGTGTTTTCAACTGATGAGGTAGAAATATGCACTTGGTAAGAAATGTGTCCTGTTAAATATTATATTTATGACAAACAGAGGATTGTTGTTTTGAATTGTCTAAATAAGTTTTTTCTCTCAATTGCTTTTTTACAAAAAAATCCTGCATAAATATTGACAAATAACACTTTTTTTGTTATAATTACAGATATTATAAAAAGACCGAAAGGGGAAAAGAAAATGAAAAAGTTTTTGGCAGTTGTTATGTGTCTTTGCTTTGTTGCAACAATGTTTGTCGCTTGCGGAGAAACAAAGACCAATGACGAAAAAACATGGGTAATTGCAACGGATACGGTTTTCAAGCCGTTTGAATACACCGATGCTTCGGGTAAGTTTGTAGGTATCGACGTCGATATCCTCGCAGCTATCGCAGAGGATCAGGGCTTCAAATACGAACTCAAAAGCCTCGGTTGGGACGCTTCCATCGCCGCTTGTCAGTCCAATCAGGCGGACGGCATGATTGCGGGTGCTTCGATAACCGAAAAGAGAAAGAGCGAAGGCTGGATATTCTCCGACGGATACTACACTTCGACCCAGTCGATGGTCGTTTCCTCCGATTCCGACATCAAATCTTTTGACGACCTTAAAGGTAAGACCGTTGCCGTCAAAATCGGAACAATGGGTGCAACCTACGCCGACGAACTCAAAGATAAATACGGATTTTCGATAATCTCTCTTGAAGACAGCCCGACAATGTATCAGACCGTTATCGGCGGTCAGGCAGTCGCTTGCTTCGAAGATACCCCGATTATGATAACTTCCATTAAAGACGGAAATCTTCCCCTTAAAATAGTTGAGGGCTCCGCAAACGAAGGTTCCGATTACGGACTCGCCGTTTTCTCTGCGGATAAACAGGAACTCCTCGACATGTTCAACAAAGGACTTGCAAACATAAAGGCGAACGGCAAATACGACGAAATAATCGCCAAATACCTCGGTTGATAAAATAAAATTTCAGCTGTGACGCGGAACGCCGTGAAAACGGTGTTCCGCTTGCATTATGAAAGGAGTTTGAACGGTGCTTAAAATACTTGCCGATTACGGACAACTTCTGCTTACCGCAATGGGGCACACACTGCTTCTTGCGTTGTTAAGTCTTGTTTTTGCCTGCATTATCGGTCTTTTCTTCGGACTTCTGAGTGTTACGAAAAGTAAAGTCTGCCGTGCTATATCTATTGTTTTCGTCGATATAATCCGCGGCATTCCTATGATAGTCCTCGCGTTTTTCGTTTTCTTCGGCGTTCCCCAGTTCTTCAAAGGCATCGGCATTCCGCTTACCTTTTCGGGACTTCAGGCAGGAACGATATGTCTTTCGCTCAACTGCGGTGCTTATATGGCGGAAATAATAAGAGCCGGAATTCAGTCGGTCGACAAAGGACAGACCGAAGCCGCACGCAGCCTCGGTCTTCCGCAGTGGAGAACGATGCAGAGAGTTGTAATGCCGCAGGCAATAAAAACGATGATCCCGAGCATTATAAATCAGTTTATCATAACCCTTAAAGATACCTCTATCCTTTCGGTCATAGGCTTCCCCGAACTTGTAAACAGTGCGAAAAACGTTATCGCCATAAACTTCAAATCGACTGAAACATGGGCGATAGTCGCGATAATGTATATAATCATAATCACGATCCTTTCGAAAGTCGCAAAGGTCGTCGAAAGGAGGCTCCACCGTGGCAGTTAATAAATCGAATGTAAAAATCCACGTTGAAAATCTCGAAAAGCGTTTCGGAGACCTCGAAGTCTTAAAAGACATTTCGACCGATATTTACGAGGGCGAAGTCGTCGTTGTCATCGGTCCTTCCGGCAGCGGCAAGTCGACCTTTTTAAGGTGCCTTAACAGGCTTGAAGAAAGCTCCGGCGGCGAAATAGTCGTCGACGGTTATAATATTTCGCATAAGGGTGTAAATATAAATAAAATGCGTGAAAATATCGGAATGGTTTTTCAGCATTTCAACCTTTTCAATAACCTCAACGTCTTAAAAAATCTTATGCTCGCCCCCGTAGACCTCAAAAAGGCGACAAAGGAAGAAGCAAAAGAACAGGCAATTCATATGCTTGAAAAAGTCGGACTTTCCGATAAAGCGGACGCTTTTCCGTCTCAGCTTTCGGGCGGTCAGAAACAGAGGGTCGCCATTGCCCGTGCTCTTTGTATGAACCCCGATATCATGCTCTTTGACGAGCCGACCTCCGCTCTCGACCCCGAAATGGTCGGTGAAGTTTTGCAGGTCATGAAACAGCTTGCCGCCGACGGTATGACAATGGTAATAGTCACCCACGAAATCGGCTTTGCCCGCGAGGTTGCCGACAGGGTAATATTTATGGACGGCGGCTATATCGTCGAAGAGGGAACACCCGAAGAAGTCCTTTCCAACCCGCAGGCTCAGAGAACCAAAGATTTCCTCGAAAAAGTTCTGTGAATTCTGTGAAATTACTTGACAAATTTATACCTGATTGCTATACTGAAAATGTCTATTGAGACAACTGTTCATTTTATTTTGAAAAAGGAGAGAAAAATAATGAGAAA
>CAKSPP010000155.1 GCA_934481505.1 uncultured Eubacteriales bacterium | reverse complement strand
GGATTTCCGCACAAATTAGGCAGCAACGGCGGAGGGGCTTTCCTTCTGATTTATCTGCTGTTCATTATTATTTTCAGTTATGTCGGACTTCCCGCGGAATTTGCGATGGGGCGTTACGCTTCGACCGGGACTCTCGGAGCTTACCGCAAGGCATGGGCAACCCGCGGCAAAAAAGCCGAAAAGGTCGGCGGAATTGTCGGTTGGCTGCCGCTTGCCGGATCTTTATGTATCGCAATAGGCTATGCGGTTATCGTTACTTATACGCTTAAAGCATTGGTCGATTCGCTCACGGGAACTTTGATGAACACCGACGCGTCGGCGTGGTTTTCGGGCTTTTCTTCACAGCCTTTTTCTGTTGTTCCGTATCACATAATCGTTGTTGTCGGAACGCTTCTCACCCTGTTTCTCGGAGCACTCAGCATCGAAAAAACGAACAAAGTAATGATGCCAGTCTTTTTTATCATATTCATTATTTTGGCGGTAAGAGTTATGTTTTTACCGGGTTCGGCGGAGGGATATATCTTCATGTTCACGCCTCGCTGGGAAGCTCTCACCGACCCTATGGTCTGGATCTGGGCGATGGGACAGGCGTTTTTCTCGCTTTCGGTCACGGGAAGCGGAATGATAGTCTACGGGGCGTATCTTTCCCCCGAAGAAGATGTTGTCGGCGTTTCCCGTCACACCGCTCTTTTCGACACGATAGCGGCGGTCGTTGCGGCTCTCGTTATTATTCCGGCGTGCTTTTCCTATAATCTTGACGTAGGAGCGGGTCCCGGACTTCTGTTTGTAACCCTGCCGACGATTTTGCAGGATATTCCGTTCGGACAGATTTTTGCAATCATACTGTATGTTGCCATGATTGTCGCAGGCGTAAGCTCTCTGCAAAATATGTTCGAGGCGGTCGCGGAATCGCTGCAACATAAATTCCCACGGCTCAGCAGAACCGCAACCCTTATAATTTTGGCTGTCCTTTGTCTCGGCTTCGGAATAGGAATGGAAACAATTTCCTCATGGGGACCGTGGATGGATCTCGTTTCGATATACATTATCCCGATCGGGGCGTGTATCGGTGCCGTTTCGTGGTTCTATGTAATGAAAAAGGACGAACTTCTGACGGCTGTAAACACCGGAAGCAAAAAACTACGCGGAAAACTGTGGTATTTCACGGGTCGATATGTCTATGTTCCGCTGGCAATAATTCTGTGCCTTGTCGCACTTTTTATGCAGGTCGCGTTCTGATAAATATTTATAATAATAGCAAAAACCGCCGACGGTCACTTCCCGTTCGGCGGTTATTTTATTTCCTGTTCAAGATTTTCGAATTCTTCGGTATTGAAAAATTCCGTAAGCGACATTCCCAAGCCGTCGCAGAGCATTTTCAGCGTTACAATTCCGGGATTTTTACTTTTCCCGTATAAAATATTCTTAATCGAAGACGGCGATACTCCGGATTCAGTCGCAAGTCGGTTGATCGTAATATGTTTTTCTTTACACAGCTGCACAATACGATTTTTAACGGCATTGTATGTATCCATAATATCCCTCCTCTGAAACTATTTTACAGAAATAGTATTGACAAAGTAGGCTATATATGATACTATTATGTCAAAAATAGTCTTCAAAACCAAAAAAAGGAGGGATAAGGCTAATGAGATTTTGCTCACATTGCGGAAAAGAGATAAACGACGAAGCGGTCGTATGTCCGTCCTGCGGCTGTGCGACGGAAAAATTCAACGAAAAGGCAAATAAAGATCAGCCCATTATAATCAACAACAATAACAGTGCTTCCTCTTCGGCAGCAGCTGCGGCGGCGACGGGCGGCAGAGTAAAAAGAAAACATTCCATTCTGTTCGATATTTTCATGATCTTCATTACCGGCGGACTTTGGATTATCTGGATGATTTTCCGCCCCAAATACTACTGATTTGCAATAAAATAAGGAGGGAATTTATTATGAAAAAATTCATTTGCATTTGCTTATGTGTCGTCATGGCGTTTTCTCTTGCGGCGTGCACCTCTTCTTCGACAGATACTCCCGTCAAAGAAACGGGCGGCGAGAATACGGAAGTAAAGCAACCCGAAAAGGAAGAAACACAGCCCGCACAAGGAGAAACTTTCGGATTAAACGAAACCGCGGCTTTTTCGAAATTGAAATTCACGGCGACAGAGCTTGAAGAATCGGAAGGCGAAGGCTTTTTCACACCCGATGAGGGAAAAGTTTTCGTGGGAATCAAGTTCACAATCGAGAATGTATCCGACGAAGATCAGGCGGTAAGCAGCGTGATTTTGTTTGACGGTTATGTCGACGATGTGGCGTGCTCCTATTCATTCAGTGCACAGTGCGTTTTTAACGACGGCACGATTGACGGGAATGTGGCTCCGGGCAAAAAGCTTGTCGGCTGGTACGCTTTGGAAGTTCCGAAAGACTGGAAGACTATCGAGCTTCATATCCTGCCCTCGTGGCTCGCAAAAGACCCCGCAAAATTCGTGTTCAACAAACAGTAAAGAAAAGCTCCTCAGTCGTTCTGAGGAGTTCTTTATTTGCAAAAGTATTGATTTGGCGGTGCGGATATGTTATAATTCATAAAGATAAAGATTAAAGAGGTTTTTATGTATATAACAAAACTCAATTCGCAAGATATCAATACAGTCGGTTCCGCATATCTTTTTGCAAAAAATTATTTTTCGAAAGACCCGATAACCGCGTCCCCGTCAAAGCAGAAGAAAATCAGAAAATTCATTAAAAAATTTTCTTTTTCGGAGGTCGCATTTTCCGAAGAGGTTTCGTCGCTCATTTCCGACACGCAATCAGACGCCGAATTCCTTAAATTTGCGGCGGAATGTGCCGAATATATAACCGGGCAAGACGAATTAAAAAAGCAGCGTTTCGAAAAAGCGATAAAAGTTTTCCCCGAAGACATGCAAAAGGCGTTTATGAATCTTTACAACAAAATCCTGTCTGTGGATTGTCAGGATATCGAAAAGCAGGGAGATAAGCTCACAATATCGTTTGACGAAACCGATGTTTACAAGCGGAAATTGATATTGAAGACCTCGGCGGATATTCGGATTCCCGACAGCGGAGACCTCTTTTTCTGCAATGCCGAATTAAAAGAATCGGATTCCGGTTATGTTTTAATCTACAATGTCAATGATTACGACAACGAAACCGCAGACGAATTCTTTGAAATCCCATTCAGTTCCGCCGAAACGGAAATCGAAATTTACAATATCGACGCCGTTCCTTTTGACAGCAGCCCTTGGGAATATCTCTTCTCCGTCGCATATATGATTTTGGAAAAAAGAGAACTCGGAGAAAAATATTTCAACGAAAAAGAAAAAGAGCTTATTCCCCTTTTAACGGAATTGCGAAATCTTTATGCTTACACGCCCGAAAGAACCTCTGACTTCACAATTCTTAAAGAATATATGCAAAAATACGGATTTACCCGTTTAATTCCGCTTTTCGACAAGGTTATAAAGCGGAGGGAAAAGCCTCTTTCACAGACATTTGCAATCAACGGTCTTGTAAATAAACTGAACGACTCGAAATGCGAAGAATTATGGCGGGAAATATATGAA